>NZ_JAPMLV010000003.1 GCF_026420145.1 Enterobacter pseudoroggenkampii | reverse complement strand
AACGCGGCTTTCGCTCACCGTTGCGAGGTGGCGTATATTACGCTTTCCTCTTTCAGAGTCAACCCGTTATTTCAGGATTTTTTCTCTTCAACCGAACCGCTTGTTGTGTGAAGTGATTCACATCCGCCGTGTCGATGGAGGCGCATTATAGGGAGTTCTCCGCAGGCCGCAACCGCTAAATGACAGAAAAATGACTGACTGCTGCATTCCACAGCAAAACCCCGCCTTATACCTTTTTACACACAGACTTATCCACAATGATACGAAAAAGTGAAAATGTGCGAGCGTTGCGCAAACGTTTTCGTTAAAATGCTCGCGCTTAACAAGGATGCCTCGTCAGGTGTGTTAGATGAGTTTTTCACAGGAAAATTCATCTAACGCTCTCTGTAATCGTGAAATCCAGGGGATTTACCATGCAACAACGTCGTCCAGTCCGCCGCGCTCTGCTCAGTGTTTCTGATAAAGCCGGTATCGTCGAATTCGCTCAGGCACTTTCCGCACGCGGTGTGGAGCTGCTTTCCACAGGCGGTACCGCTCGCCTGTTAGCAGATAAAGGTCTGCCGGTAACCGAAGTGTCCGATTACACCGGTTTCCCGGAAATGATGGATGGACGCGTCAAAACCCTGCATCCAAAAGTCCACGGCGGTATTCTTGGCCGTCGCGGTCAGGACGACGCCATTATGGAACAGCATGACATCGCACCAATCGACATGGTGGTTGTTAACCTCTACCCGTTTGCCCAGACCGTTGCCCGCGAAGGCTGCTCTCTGGAAGATGCCGTAGAGAATATTGATATCGGCGGCCCGACCATGGTGCGCTCCGCGGCCAAGAACCATAAAGATGTCGCCATCGTCGTAAAGAGCAGCGATTACGAAACCATTATTAATGAGATGGATGCCAACGAAGGGTCGCTGACCCTGGAAACGCGTTTCGACCTCGCCATCAAAGCCTTCGAACACACCGCCGCGTACGACAGCATGATCGCCAACTACTTCGGTAGCCTGGTACCGGCTTACCACGGTGAAAGCAAAGATCCTTCCGGCCGCTTCCCGCGCACCCTGAACCTGAACTTCATTAAGAAGCAGGATATGCGCTACGGCGAGAACAGCCACCAGCAGGCTGCCTTCTATATAGAAGAAGAGGTAAAAGAAGCCTCTGTTGCGACTGCCCACCAGGTTCAGGGCAAAGCGCTCTCCTATAACAACATTGCCGACACCGACGCCGCGCTGGAATGCGTGAAAGAGTTCAGCGAGCCAGCCTGCGTTATCGTTAAGCACGCCAACCCATGCGGCGTCGCGGTAAGCACCTCTATTCTGGATGCCTACGATCGCGCCTACAAAACCGACCCGACCTCTGCGTTCGGCGGCATTATCGCCTTCAACCGCGAGCTGGATGCTGAAACGGCTCAGGCCATCATCTCCCGCCAGTTCGTTGAAGTGATCATCGCGCCATCCGCATCCGAAGAGGCGCTCAAAATTACCGCTGCAAAACAGAACGTGCGCGTACTGGTTTGCGGCCAGTGGGCAGAACGCGTGCCGGGCCTGGACTTCAAACGCGTCAACGGCGGCCTGCTGGTTCAGGATCGCGATCTGGGTATGGTGACAGAAGCCGACCTGCGCGTGGTGACCAAACGTCAGCCGACCGAACAGGAACTACGTGACGCGCTGTTCTGCTGGAAAGTGGCGAAGTTCGTCAAATCCAACGCCATCGTCTACGCGAAAGAGAATATGACCATCGGAATAGGTGCTGGCCAGATGAGCCGCGTCTACTCCGCGAAAATCGCGGGCATTAAAGCAGGCGATGAAGGTCTGGAAGTGAAAGGCTCCGCCATGGCTTCTGACGCGTTCTTCCCGTTCCGTGACGGTATCGATGCGGCAGCTGCTGTCGGCATCACCTGTGTGATCCAGCCTGGCGGCTCAATCCGCGACGACGAAGTGATTGCCGCCGCCGACGAACACGGCATTGCGATGATCTTCACCGACATGCGCCACTTCCGCCATTAATTCCCGGAGCTGAAAATGAAAGTATTAGTAATTGGTAACGGCGGACGCGAGCACGCGCTGGCGTGGAAAGCGGCGCAGTCTCCGCTGGTGAAAACGGTCTTCGTGGCGCCGGGTAACGCCGGTACCGCACTGGAGCCGACTCTACAGAACGTTGCCATTGGCGTAACCGACATTCCGGCGCTGCTGAGCTTTGCCCAGAGCGAGAAAATCGACCTGACCATCGTCGGCCCGGAAGCGCCGCTGGTGATTGGCGTCGTTGACGCGTTCCGCGCGGCGGGCCTGACAATCTTCGGGCCAACACAAGGGGCCGCGCAGCTGGAAGGCTCCAAAGCCTTCACCAAAGATTTCCTCGCGCGTCATAACATCCCGACGGCGGAATATCAGAATTTCACTGAAGTGGAGCCTGCTCTGGCCTACTTACGTGAGAAGGGCGCGCCGATTGTTATCAAGGCCGACGGTCTGGCCGCCGGTAAAGGCGTGATCGTCGCGATGACGCTCGAAGAAGCCGAAGCCGCGGTTCAGGACATGCTGGCAGGTAACGCTTTCGGCGATGCGGGCCACCGTATCGTGATTGAAGAGTTCCTCGACGGTGAAGAAGCCAGCTTTATCGTGATGGTCGACGGCGAGCACGTTCTGCCGATGGCCACCAGCCAGGACCACAAGCGTGTAGGCAATGCCGATACCGGCCCGAATACCGGCGGAATGGGCGCCTACTCCCCTGCTCCGGTCGTGACTGACGAAGTTCATCAACGCACCATGGATCGCGTCATCTGGCCAACCGTGAAAGGGATGGCGGCGGAAGGTAACACCTACACCGGTTTCCTCTACGCGGGCCTGATGATCGACAAGCAGGGTAACCCTAAGGTTATCGAATTCAACTGCCGCTTTGGCGATCCGGAAACTCAGCCCATCATGCTGCGCATGAAATCCGATCTGGTGGATCTGTGTCTGGCAGCCTGCGAAGGTAAGCTGGACGAGAAAACGTCAGAGTGGGACGAGCGTGCATCTCTGGGTGTGGTGATTGCTGCGGGTGGTTATCCGGGTAATTACAACACCGGGGATGAGATCCACGGTCTGCCGCTGGAAGAGATTGACGGTGCGAAGGTGTTCCATGCCGGTACGAAGCTGGCTGAAGACGATCGCGTTCTGACCAACGGCGGACGCGTGCTGTGTGCGACCGCGCTGGGTCATACCGTGGCAGAAGCGCAGAAGCGCGCCTATGCGCTGATGGCGGATATTCACTGGAACGGTAGCTTTAGCCGTCAGGATATCGGCTATCGCGCGATTGCGCGCGAGCAGGGGGAGTAATTCCTCCTCGCCCTCACCCTCTCCCTCAAGGGAGAGGGGATTTACCTCAAAAACTCTTCTCTGTCGGCTGCCAGGTACAGAAGTCTTCGTTCGCCACCAGCAGCAGCTGAGAGCCTTCCGGCGCTTCCAGCCACGCCACACTCACTTCCATTGAGGAATGACGCTGACGGCGTTGAATGTGTTCGGTCGCCCAGGATTCAAGCTCAGGCTTGACCGTTTGCCCTTCGCAGGTGGTTACCGTCCCGTCGTTATGCCAGCGCCCCTGGCGCAGCACAACGCGTCCCAGACGAAGCGCATCGCTGGTCTGGCGAATTTGTTCGGCACGATAACGGTAGAGGGCGATTTGATCGCTGGAAAGCTGCTGTTTTTGACCGCTGACTTCGCGCTGCATAAAGCTCAGCTCGCCATGGTCGTCAAAACGCACTTTCACGTGTTCGGGGGTCTTGCTGTAGACGTTCAGTTCAATCAGCGACAGGTCATCTCCCTGCCAGCGATATTCCGCCGTCGACGTATTGCCGTTATGCCACGGGCTAAAGGCAGAAAGCAGATGCACTTCGCCGCCGGAATCTTTGCGCCAGATCCTGACTGCCCCCTGGTTGTCCGCGTAGCCGCTGGCGGTAAACGGCGGCAGGGAGGTGTCGTGGCTGCAGGCGGACAGCAGCAGCATGCCTGCCAGCGCGAGCGTTCCGCGCCAGAAAGACAAAAGGGGCGTTGCCGCCCCTTCGCTAAAACTGTTCACTGCCACGCGTCTTACTTAACTGCGTCTTTCAGTGCTTTACCAGAAACAAATGCCGGCACGTTCGCTGCGGCGATTTTGATTTCTTTACCGGTCTGCGGGTTGCGGCCAGTACGCTCAGCGCGGTGGTTCACTTTGAAGGTACCGAAACCAACCAGTTGTACAGCATCGCCTTCTTTCAGAGACTCAGTAATAGCAGCCAGGGTAGATTCCAGAGCAGCTTTAGCCTGCACTTTAGACAGATCAGCCTTGTCCGCAATTACATCAATCAGTTGAGTCTTGTTCATAAGTTATCCTTTCAATGTGTTTATCGCTTGCTAAGCATCGAGTGCGACGAAAATGCCAAAAAAGCACTCTCCTGCATACACGCACCGATAGCCACTTTTTTTCGCCCCCCAAATGTAGACCAGACAAGGGGCGAAAGGGAAGAGTCGAGGAGCGACAAAACGGGCGTTATCTCAAGTTTTCTTATCTCATTGGTTAAAAATTATACCAATATTACTCTCACCGGCCTCACGTAAGTCCGCGCGCAGCCCTTTTATCAGTTCAATATCGCGTTCTTCACACTCTGCCAGCAGGCGGAAAATTTCCCACTGAATGTCCCATTCTTGCTCCACGGCCGGGTTTGCACGCAGCTCTTCATCGGTCATTTCGCGACCTTCCTGGGTCATTTCCAACATTGCCACGGTAGTGATAGAGGCCTTACTGACTTCGATAGCGTGCTCCAGCGTCTCACCGCTCAGACGGGAGTGAAGCAGTTCGCTTAACGCCACGCAGGCATCAATCGCCGGGTAGACGCCGTACAGGTCAAAATCATCCGCTACCGGAATCGCCTCTTCGAGCTTTTCGAGCTGAGAGTCGAAATTCACCTTCGCGTCTTTCACCGTCAGCGTTTCCCAGATCAGATCCAGAATGCGGCGGTAGATATGGCCATCACCAAAGCCCGTCTGCTTACAGAACGCGGCATAGTTGGGATACATGCGCTCGCACAGGCAAGCCATAAAGGTGACGTGCTGCCAGCTTTCCAGCTTTTCAAGGCGCAGGTGAATCGGGTTTTGTAGCATGATGATCTCTCGAATCGAAAATTAGGCGCAGTTTACCTGAATCACCGCTGAATTTCCTGCCAACGAACAAAAGCCGGACGCGAAGAGGCCACCGCGTCTGCCCAGCGCGTCGGCTCCGGTAAGCGGTAGCCGTTCATGCAGCGCTGTACCCACGCCAGAGCGCTGTCCATGCTCACCCGATGGCCGGTGGCGATGAACAGCGGATTACAGCGAGCCTTGCTGCGCCAGACCCACGCCAGTTGCTCGCCTTTATGGATAAGCGGTGCCAGCGCGCCCGGCTCGGCGGAGAGTGGCTCAAACGCGCCGCACAGGCGTTTCTTGGCAACGCCAATGGTCGGCACATCCACCAGCAGCCCAAAGTGGCTGGCAACGCCTAAACGGCGCGGGTGTGAGATCCCATGCCCATCGACAAACAGCAGGTCAGGTTTTTGCGAGAGCTGCTCCCACGCTGCCAGCAGCGCGGGATATTCGCGGAAGGAGA
The DNA here is from genome assembly GCF_026420145.1 of Enterobacter pseudoroggenkampii. Taxonomy (NCBI): domain Bacteria; kingdom Pseudomonadati; phylum Pseudomonadota; class Gammaproteobacteria; order Enterobacterales; family Enterobacteriaceae; genus Enterobacter; species Enterobacter pseudoroggenkampii. Next base: position 283,846 of record NZ_JAPMLV010000003.1, on the reverse strand, counting down.
GAAAGCCCGGGATATACGGCATGGTGGTCGCGATACGCGCGACCTTGTACTCCACCAGCTCAAGCGAAGGGTATTTCAGTACCACCATCGCCGCTCGCGTCACTTCCCCACCCTGCTCGAACCCGACGTCTGCTCCGCCAATGTACTGCGGAGGATCCTTATCCAGACGATCCTCGCGGATCACCGATGAGGCCAGTTCGATTTGTTGAGCGCGTAGCGACGCGAGATCCATAACGACTCCTTACTTGTGATACTGGGCAGAAAGCCGATGCACCGCCTCCACAAATACGCCTGCGTGCTCTGGCGGTACATCCTGATGAATACCGTGGCCGAGGTTAAAGACGTGGCCTTCCCCCTGGCCGAAACCAGACAGTATAGTCGACACTTCTTCTTCAATGCGGGCTGGCGGCGCATAGAGCATGGACGGGTCCATGTTGCCCTGCAGCGCCACTTTGTCACCCACGCGACGACGCGCATCGGCAATATCGGTGGTCCAGTCGAGCCCCAGCGCGTCGCAGCCGGTTGCCGCCATCGCTTCCAGCCACTGACCGCCACCTTTAGTGAACAGCGTCACCGGCACGCGGCGACCTTCGTTTTCACGCAGCAGGCCGTCTACGATTTTGTGCATGTAATACAGGGAGAACTGTTGATAATCGCGTCCGGTCAGCACACCGCCCCAGGTATCGAAAATCATCACCGACTGCGCACCGGCTTTAATCTGCGCGTTCAGATAGAGGGTGACGCTCTTCGCCAGCTTGTCGAGCAGCGCATGCAGGGCCAGCGGCTCGGCGTACATCATCTTTTTAATCAGGGTGAAGGCTTTGCTGCTGCCCCCTTCCACCATATAGGTTGCCAGCGTCCACGGGCTGCCGGAGAAGCCAATCAGCGGCACTTCACCTTTCAGCTCGCGGCGAATGGTGCGTACGGCGTTCATCACGTAGCCCAGCTCGCCTTCCGGATCGGGGATCGGCAGCTTATCCACATCGGCTTTGCTTTTAATTGGGGAGGTGAAACGCGGGCCTTCACCGGTTTCGAAGTACAGGCCAAGGCCCATGGCATCCGGAATGGTCAGGATATCCGAGAAGAGGATCGCAGCATCCAGCGGGAAGCGGCGCAGCGGCTGGAGCGTCACTTCACAGGCCAGCTCGGCGTTTTTGCACAGCGACATAAAATCGCCCGCCTGCGCGCGCGTGGCTTTGTACTCTGGCAGATAGCGTCCCGCCTGGCGCATCATCCACACCGGGGTGACATCAACGGGCTGGCGCAGCAGCGCACGCAGATAACGATCGTTCTTCAGTTCGGTCATTTTTGCAGTTCCTTAAGCGTCATGGCCTCAGTGTAACACTACTCATACTCGGCCCGACACATCGCCACGGTATCTTCTATCAGCCGACGCGCCACGGTGCCCGGCGGAGGTAACAGCGGTAAATCGTCGTAGCGATACCAGTTCGCATCCAGCAGCTCTTTCTGATCGATAACGATCTCGCCGCTGTCATATTCGGCCATAAAGGCCGTCATCAGCGACTGCGGGAACGGCCACGGCTGGGAGGTGACGTAGCACAGGTTCTTCACTTTGATCCCGCTCTCCTCCATCACCTCGCGCGCCACCGCCTGCTCCAGCGTTTCGCCCACTTCGACGAAGCCGGCCAGCACGGTATGAACGCCGTTGCGATGACGGGTATGCTGCGCCAGCAGGATGGAATCCTCCCGGCGGATAGCGACGATGATGCACGGCGCAATCTGCGGATAGTAGCGTTCGCGGCAGTGGTTGCAGAGCATCGCCCATTCGGTTTTGCTCGGACGCATGGTATGGCCGCAATAGCCGCAGTATTTATGCGAGCGGTAAAACTCCGCCAGCTGCACGCCGCGCCCCGCCAGCTGGAACAGCCCGACATCCAGATCCAGCACCTGGCGCACAGATCCCATATCCTGGCGGCGGGGCTGTTGGATCAACCACACGGGCTCACCCTGCCACTCGCCGATCTGTAGCGCTGGCTGGCCAGCAAGATCAAACGTCTCAGCTGCGCCATAGGGGATTTCCCCGGCAGGGAGCCATAATTTTTGTTCGTGACTGACGATCCACCAACCAAGATCTGATTTTTCAATAATACGATCCATATCTATTGCACTACCTTCGCTTCACTGACATGTTGTTAGCATTGTGGTTACATTCTGGATAAGCAGATTCAATCCTACATTTTGCGGAGTCGACCATGTTAAACCAGCTGGAAAGCCTGACTGAGCGCGTTAGAGGAAGTAACAAACTGGTGGATCGCTGGCTACATGTGCGCAAGCATCTACTCGTGGCTTATTACAATCTGGTCGGCATTAAGCCTGGCAAAGAATCGTTTATGCGACTGAATGAAAAAGCGCTGGATGATTTTTGTCAGGGCCTGGTCGACTATCTGTCCGACGGCCATTTCAATATTTATGAACGCATTATCCGCGAAATGGAAGGGACAACACCGTATTTAGCAGCCAGCAAGCTCTATCCGCTGCTGGAAGCCAACACCCAGCAGATCATGGATTACTATGATTCCGCGCTCGAGAACGCCATCGATCACGATAACTATCTTGAGTTTCAGCGGGCGCTATCCGACCTCGGTGAAGCGCTGGAAGAGCGATTCACGCTGGAAGATAAGCTGATCGCCCTCGTGCTGGACAATGATTTGAACATCAGTAACGAAGAGAACGTCGCGCGCCCTGCTTGAGTTCTTCACCGTTAACGAGTAATTTACAACCATTCGCCCCTCTCACGAGGGGGATTTTTCTTGTCGGAGTGCCCAGCGCCTGAAAGCGCGGGCTGAGACCGTTAATTCGGGATCCGCGGAACCTGATCAGGCTAATACCTGCGAAGGGAACAAGAGTCACACTGCTGTTGTATCGCTCCCCGGGCGATCCTCTCTTGCTTCATCCGTCGTCTGACAAGCCATGTCCTTCACTTTTGGAATGAGCTATGTCTACTGCAAAACTGACCCGCCGCGAACAGCGCGCACAGGCCCAACACTTCATCGACACCCTGGAAGGCACCGCTTTCCCGAACTCGAAACGCATCTACATTTCCGGCTCGCAGGCCGATATCCGCGTCCCAATGCGCGAAATCCAGCTCAGCCCGACGCTTATCGGCGGCAGCAAAGATAACCCGCAGTACGAAGACAACGAAGCCGTGCCGGTGTATGACACCTCCGGTCCGTACGGCGACCCTGATGTTGCCATCAACGTCCAGCAGGGTCTGGCTAAGCTGCGCCAGCCGTGGATTGAGGCGCGTAACGACTGCGAAGAACTCAGCGTACGCAGCTCTGCGTACACCAAAGAGCGCCTGGCCGACGACGGTCTGGACGAGCTGCGCTTTACCGGCCTGCTGACGCCAAAACGCGCTAAAGCGGGCAAATGCGTGACCCAGCTGCACTACGCCCGCCAGGGCATCGTCACGCCGGAAATGGAATTCATCGCCATCCGCGAAAACATGGGTCGCGAGCGCATCCGTAGCGAAGTGCTGCGCTATCAGCATCCGGGTGAAGGCTTTGGCGCTCGCCTGCCGGAGAACATCACGCCGGAGTTTGTGCGTGACGAAGTGGCCGCCGGGCGCGCGATTATCCCCGCCAACATTAACCACCCGGAATCCGAGCCGATGATTATCGGCCGCAACTTCCTGGTGAAGGTCAACGCGAACATCGGTAACTCGGCCGTCACCTCCTCCATCGAAGAAGAGGTGGAAAAGCTGGTCTGGTCCACGCGCTGGGGCGCGGACACGGTAATGGATCTCTCCACCGGCCGCTATATTCACGAAACCCGCGAATGGATCCTGCGTAACAGCCCGGTACCGATTGGCACCGTCCCGATTTATCAGGCGCTGGAGAAGGTCAACGGCATTGCCGAAGACCTCACCTGGGAAGCGTTCCGCGACACGCTGCTGGAGCAGGCCGAGCAGGGCGTGGACTACTTCACCATTCACGCGGGCGTGCTGCTGCGCTACGTGCCGATGACGGCGAAGCGTCTGACCGGTATCGTCTCGCGCGGCGGTTCCATCATGGCGAAGTGGTGCCTGTCCCATCACCAGGAAAACTTCCTCTACGAACACTTCCGCGAGATCTGCGAAATCTGCGCCGCCTATGACGTCTCCCTGTCGCTGGGCGACGGCCTGCGTCCGGGCTCCATCCGCGACGCCAACGACGAAGCGCAGTTTGCCGAGCTGCACACGCTGGGCGAGCTGACTAAAATCGCCTGGGAGTATGACGTGCAGGTAATGATTGAAGGCCCGGGACACGTGCCGATGCAGATGATCCGCCGCAACATGACCGAAGAGCTGGAGCACTGCCATGAGGCCCCGTTCTATACCCTGGGACCGTTGACCACCGATATTGCGCCGGGCTATGACCACTTCACCTCAGGCATTGGCGCGGCGATGATCGGCTGGTTCGGCTGCGCCATGCTCTGCTACGTGACGCCGAAAGAGCACCTCGGCCTGCCAAACAAAGAGGACGTGAAGCAGGGGCTGATTACCTACAAAATTGCCGCCCACGCGGCGGATCTGGCCAAAGGCCACCCGGGGGCGCAAATCCGCGATAACGCCATGTCGAAGGCGCGCTTTGAATTCCGCTGGGAAGACCAGTTCAACCTGGCGCTGGATCCGTTCACCGCCCGCGCCTATCACGACGAGACCCTGCCGCAGGAATCAGGCAAAGTCGCGCACTTCTGCTCTATGTGCGGGCCAAAATTCTGCTCGATGAAAATCAGCCAGGAAGTGCGTGACTACGCCGCAGCGCAAACCATTGAAGTGGGCATGGCGGACATGTCTGAAACCTTCCGCGCCAAAGGCGGCGAAATCTACCTCAAAAAAGAGGAGGCGTAATGTACCAGCCCGATTTCCCACCCGTCCCCTACCGTTTAGGGCTCTATCCGGTGGTGGACAGCGTGGCGTGGATAGAGCGACTGCTGGAGGCAGGCGTTCGCACCCTCCAGCTACGCATCAAGGATAAGCGCGATGACGAGGTGGAAGCCGATGTGGTTGCCGCCATCGCGCTGGGGCGTCGGTATAACGCCCGCCTGTTTATCAACGACTACTGGCGGCTGGCCGTTAAGCATCAGGCTTACGGCGTGCATCTGGGTCAGGAAGACCTCGAAACAACGGATCTGAGCGCTATCCGTGAAGCCGGGCTGCGTCTTGGCGTGTCAACGCACGATGACATGGAGATCGACGTGGCCCTGGCGGCCCGTCCCTCTTACATCGCGCTGGGCCACGTCTTCCCGACGCAAACCAAGCAGATGCCCTCCGCACCGCAGGGTCTGACGCAGCTGGCGAGTCACGTTAAACGCCTTGCCGATTACCCCACCGTCGCCATCGGCGGAATCAGCCTTGAACGCGCCCCGGCGGTGCTGGAGACCGGCGTCGGCAGCATCGCCGTCGTCAGCGCCATCACCCAGGCTGCAGACTGGCGGTCCGCCACCGAACAGCTGTTACAGCTGGCAGGAGCTGGCGATGAACGATCGTGATTTTATGCGCTACAGCCGTCAGATCCTGCTGGAAGATATCGCCATCGACGGGCAGCAAAAGCTGCTCGCCAGCCGGGTGCTGATTGTCGGTCTGGGCGGATTAGGCGCTCCCGCCGCGCTTTATCTGGCAGGTGCAGGTATCGGTACGCTGGTGCTGGCCGACGACGACGAGGTTCACCTCAGCAACCTGCAGCGACAAATCCTCTTTACCACCGAGGATATCAACCAGCCGAAAGCAAAAATCACCCGGCAGCGGCTGAACCAGCTTAACCCGGATATCGAGCTGATTGCCTTACAGGAGCGTCTTAGCGGTGAAAGCCTGCACCGTGAAGTCGCCCTTGCCGACGTGGTGCTGGACTGTACCGACAACATGGCGACGCGCCAGGCGATTAACGCCGCCTGCGTGGCAAATCATACGCCGCTTATCACCGCCAGCGCGGTGGGGTTCGGCGGGCAGATGATGGTTCTGACGCCACCGTGGACGCAGGGCTGCTATCGCTGTCTGTGGCCGGATGATGCCGAGCCAGCGCGCAACTGCCGGACGGCGGGCATTCTGGGTCCGGTGGTCGGCGTAATGGGCACCATGCAGGCGCTGGAAGCCATCAAGCTGCTCAGCGGCATGGAGACAGAACGCAATACGCTGCGGCTGTTTGATGCCCGCTCAGCCGGCTGGCGCCAGCTGGCGTTACGCCGCGCCAGCCGCTGCCCGGTATGTGGAGGCCGCGATGCGCATTCTGTTTAACGATGAGCCGATGAGATGCGAAGACGGGCTCACCGTTGCGGTACTGCTCGACAAGCTGCGTCAACTCAAGCCGGGAACGGCGCTGGCGCTCAATCAACAGATCCTGCCGCGCGAGCAGTGGGAACATCAGCAGGTCAATGACGGCGACCAGATCCTGCTGTTTCAGGTTATCGCAGGGGGCTGAGATGTTACGTATTGCCGATAAAGTCTTTGATTCACATCTGTTTACCGGAACCGGAAAATTCGCCTCGCCGCAGCTGATGGTGGATGCCATTCGCGAAAGCGGCAGCCAGCTGGTGACGCTGGCGCTCAAGCGCGTGGATCTGCGTCATCACAGCGATGCCATTCTGGCGCCTTTACTGGAGGCAGGCGTCACGCTGCTGCCCAACACCTCCGGTGCCAAAACGGCCGAAGAGGCGATTTTCGCCGCGCAGCTGGCCCGCGAGGCGCTCGGCACCCGCTGGCTGAAGCTGGAAATTCATCCTGACGCCCGCTGGCTGCTGCCCGACCCTATCGAAACGCTGAAAGCGGCTGAAAAGCTGGTGCAGCAAGGGTTTACCGTCCTGCCTTACTGCGGCGCCGACCCTGTCCTGTGCAAACGGCTGGAAGAGATCGGCTGCGCCGCCGTCATGCCGCTGGGCGCCCCCATTGGCTCCAACCAGGGGCTGGAGACCCGTGCGATGCTGGAAATCATTATTGAGCAGGCTACCGTGCCGGTGGTGGTTGATGCGGGCATTGGCGTGCCCAGCCATGCCGCACAGGCGCTGGAGATGGGCGCCGACGCGGTGCTGGTGAATACGGCCATCGCGGTTGCCGACGATCCGGTCATGATGGCGCGTGCGTTCCGCATGGCCGTAGAGGCTGGGTTGCTGGCAAGGGAGTCCGGCCCCGGCTCGCGCAGTTTCCAGGCGCAGGCCACCAGCCCGCTGACCGGTTTTCTGGAGGCGATCTCATGAGCACGTTTACCGAGCGCTGGCGGCAGCTTAACTGGGACGACATTGCCCTGCGCATCAACAGCAAAACGGCGGCTGACGTGGAGCGTGCGCTGAATGCCCGCCATCTGACCCGCGAGGATCTGATGGCCCTGCTCTCCCCGGCGGCCAGTGCGTACCTCGAACCGATGGCCCAGCGAGCACAGCGGCTCACCCGCCAGCGTTTTGGCAACACGGTGAGTTTCTACGTGCCGCTCTATCTCTCAAACCTGTGCGCCAATGACTGCACCTATTGCGGTTTCTCCATGAGCAACCGCATCAAACGTAAAACGCTCGATGAAGGTGAGATTGCCCGTGAGTGTGCGGCTATTCGTGAAATGGGCTTTGAACATCTTCTGCTGGTCACGGGCGAGCATCAGGGGAAAGTGGGAATGGACTATTTCCGTCAGCACCTTCCCGCCATTCGTCGTCAGTTTGCGTCGTTGCAGATGGAAGTTCAGCCCCTGGCGCAGGAGGAGTACGCGGAGCTCAAAACCCTCGGGCTGGACGGGGTCATGGTCTACCAGGAAACCTACCACGAGGCGACGTACGCCCGGCACCACCTGAAGGGTAAGAAACAGGATTTCTTTTTCCGGCTGGAAACGCCGGACAGGCTGGGTCGCGCCGGCATCGACAAAATCGGTCTGGGTGCGCTGATCGGGCTCTCCGACAGCTGGCGGGTGGATTGTTACATGGTGGCGGAACATTTGCTGTGGCTTCAGCAGCGCTACTGGCAGAGCCGTTATTCCATCTCCTTCCCGCGTCTGAGGCCCTGCGCGGGCGGGATTGAACCGGCTTCGCTGATGGATGAACGCCAGCTGGTGCAAACCATCTGCGCGTTTCGCCTGCTCGCTCCGGAAGTGGAATTATCGCTCTCAACGCGTGAGTCCCCGGCGTTTCGCGATCGCGTTATCCCGCTTGCGATTAACAACGTCAGCGCGTTTTCCAAAACACAGCCTGGCGGCTACGCCGACGATCATCCGGAGCTCGAGCAGTTTGCGCCGCATGATGGACGACGTCCGGAAGCGGTCGCCGCCGCTCTGACGGCGCAGGGTCTTCAGCCTGTCTGGAAAGACTGGGACAGCTGGCTGGGAAGAGCCTCGCAGTGACGTTGAAACGCTCTGCAACATCATAAAAAATTGTCGAGGCGCGACGAAAAGGCAAAACCGGAGGATTGTCAGCGATCGTCCGGTTTTTTATTGTCACACGGTCAGCAACGGATGCTGACCAGGGCGAAAAGCTTCTTCCTCGTTTCGCCCTGCCTCTGGTTCATTGCACAAACGGCCCCAGCCAGGTGAATAAGTATTTTCTTAATGGTTCTTAAGATAAATCATCCCGTCAGAAATCGTGTGCCGTATAATTCACCGCTAACCGCAGGACAGCGACTATGCTGAGAGGATATCGGCAGACGAACAGTATTCACCATCAGGAACGATGTACAGCTCATGGCACTTCACAGCAAAAAGCTCTCTTTTACCCGGCCAATCATGCTCAGCTTCGCGGGGATCCTCTGCAGTTTTGCGGTGATCGCGATCGCGGTGACGCTATCGCAACGAAAGGATTTTCTTGAGGATTATCATAAGATCAATAGCAATTTCACGCACAACCTGGCGGTGAACTACACCGAATCTATCCTGCGTGAAAACGACTATATCCTGGGCCGTTCCGCGATGTACTTTGCACGTGACGACAGGCTAAACGAGACGCTGAACGTCAATCCGACGCAGGGGCTGCAGATGATGATGCATTTGCAGAACCTGATGCCGACCGTCTCCTCCATCTCGCTGGCGGACACGCAGGGGCATTACCTCCGCGCACCGGAAGTGCTCCCCACGGAGACGAGTAAAACCTTCGATCCCCGGACGCGACCGTGGTTTGTCGCTCAGGCGGAAGCCAGCATCTTCAGCCACTATACCCGTCCTTATATGGATTACTTTACGGGGCATCCCACGGTCACTCTTTATAAGCCAGTGATTTCACCAGAAGGCAGACTGAAGGGAACGCTCGCGTTTCATCTCGATTTGACATCAATGGGCTACACCCTGCGTCAGATGGTGGCGCCCGTTCAGGGGGAATTTTTCGTCGTCGAGCGTGACGGTGCTGTGGTGCTGCATCCGGATACCGGCGCGCTCTTCAAGCAGTACGTGAGCGAAGCGCTGATGGACAAAATGACCAGCGGTGAAGGCCACCTTTACGACAAGAAAAGCAACGCCTGGTATTACTACTACTCGTTTACCAACCCGGACTGGTTTGTCATTTACCGGGTATCGGATGCAACGCTCACCGATATTACCCGCCACGAAACGACGATCGTTGGCTGGGGGTTTGCGCTGGCGGCCATCATCATCATCCTCTTCGGCTTATACCTCCGCCACGCCTCGCGTAGCGTGCTGATGCATATTATCAATGCCATCAAAACCGGCGACGTCAGCGAGGCGCCGCGCCTGGAAGCGATGCTGAGCCACACGATTCAGTCCAATAAAGAGCGTGAGATGGCCTATGTGCGTCAGGCCACTCACGATGCGCTGACGGGCTGTAAAAACCGCCGCGCGTTCGATAGCGATATCGCGGAGCTGCTGAATGCCCAGCAGCCTTTCGCGATGGCGCTGGTGGATATTGATAACTTCAAGTCGATTAACGACACGCTGGGCCATCTGACCGGTGATATCGTTCTGCGTAACGTGGCCCGCGAAGGGCTCCAGATCATGCAGCCACATCACGTCTCGCTTTACCGTTATGGTGGAGAAGAGTTTGCGGTAATTTTCCAGGCTGAGCAGATGACTTCTGCGCTCTCATTACTGGAAGCATGGCGTACCGCTGTTGAAAAACGTGTCTGGCGGGAAGAAAACCTGCGGGTTACGTTCAGCGGCGGTCTTGGGGAGTGGCATTTTGAACCGCTGGAGCACTTTATCGGAAGCGTTGATAACGCTCTTTACAGCGCCAAACAGCAGGGCAAAAACCGCATCAACCGAACGTCCATCAGCTAATCCTCCCTCTTTCACCCTGCCCGCTTCCACGGGCCGGGTACCCGACAATGCAAAATTGTAACCGGTTTCAGAAAATCGCCGGTTTCTTTGTGATGCCTGACACACAATCGCGGTAAACCGGTTGTTGAAGCGGTCTGCACGGGATAATTATCAATAAACACATGTAGATCGAGGCTGATTATGAAGAACATCGTTTTATGCTGTGCAGCGGGAATGTCAACCAGCATGCTGGTTCAACGTATGAAAGACGCCGCGCAGAAAAAAGGGGTTGAAGTCACGATTAAAGCCGTTCCGGTTGCGGAGTTTAAAGACAACATCGCAACGGCCGACATCGTATTGCTGGGGCCACAGGTTAAATACGAGCAGGCCAAACTCCAGGCACAGGCCGAGCCGCTAGGTAAAAAGGTCGCGGTGATCGACATGATGGATTACGGCATGATGAAAGGTGATGCCGTACTGGAAAAAGCGCTCAAACTTCTGGAGTCATAATGGAAGACTTAGAAACCACGATTATGGAACTGCTGGTCAACGCAGGCGCGGCGCGCAGTGCGGCCCTGACGGCGTTACAGATGGCGCGTAAAGGTGAGTTTGACGAAGCAGAAAAAGCGATGGAAGAGTCGCGTGAATATGTGAAGCATGCGCACACGATCCAGACGCAGCTTATCGGTCTTGATGAGGGAACCGGGAAGCTTCCGGTTAATCTGATCACCGTTCACTCTCAGGATCACCTGATGAACGCGATGGTCATTCAGGATCTGGCGGGCGATATGATTGAGCTTTATCGTCGGATCCCGCTGGTGAATTGAAAACATGCAGATGTAAAAAAACCCGCCGAGGCGGGTTTTTTATTAGCGACTCAACGATTACTCGTTGTCGGAACCACCCAGACCTGCGTTCAGCAGTTCTGCCAGACTCGCGGATGCATCTTCAGCAGTCACCTGCGGTGCAGCTGGCAGTTCGCCCGCAGCACGACGACGCATACGATCCTGGTGGTACGCATAACCGGTACCGGCCGGGATCAGACGACCCACGATGACGTTCTCTTTCAGGCCGCGCAGTTCATCACGCTTACCAGCAACAGCGGCTTCGGTCAGGACACGAGTCGTTTCCTGGAACGATGCTGCAGAGATGAAGGACTCGGTTGCCAGAGACGCTTTGGTGATACCCAGCAGATCGCGCGAGAAGGTCGCACCGATTTTGCCGTTCGCTTCAAGTTCGCGGTTAGCGATCTTGACGCGTGAGTATTCAACCTGCTCGCCTTCCAGGAACTCAGAGCTGCCAGCGTTTTCGATGGTTGCTTTACGCAGCATCTGACGAACGATAACTTCGATGTGCTTATCGTTAATCTTAACGCCCTGCAGACGGTAAACGTCCTGCACTTCGTTGGTGATGTAACGCGTTACCGCGTGTACGCCACGAAGACGCAGAATGTCGTGCGGCGCTTCTGGACCATCGGAAACCACGTCACCACGTTCTACACGTTCACCTTCGAACACGTTGAGCTGACGCCACTTAGGAATCATCTCTTCGTACGGTTCGCTACCATCTACTGGAGTGATAACCAGACGGCGTTTCCCTTTGGTCTCTTTACCGAAGGAGATGATACCGCTGATTTCAGCCAGGATTGCAGGCTCTTTCGGACGACGCGCTTCGAACAGGTCCGCAACGCGTGGCAGACCACCGGTGATGTCCTTGGTACCGCTGGATTCCTGTGGAATACGCGCCAGAGCATCACCCGCACCGATCTGAATGCCATCTTCCAGCTGAACGATCGCTTTACCCGGCAGGAAGTACTGCGCAGGCATGTCGGTACCAGGGATCAGAACGTCGTTACCCTGAGCATCAACGATTTTCAGCGCAGGACGCAGATCTTTACCACCGGTAGTACGTTCAGCAGAATCCAGAACCACCAGAGAAGACAGACCGGTCAGCTCGTCGGTCTGACGAGTAATGGTCTGGCCGTCGATCATGTCAGTAAAGCGGATGAAACCACTTACTTCGGTGATAACCGGCATGGTGTGTGGATCCCAGTTTGCAACGGTTTCACCGCCAGCAACCTGCTCGCCATCACCTTTCGCCATAACCGCACCGTAAGGCACTTTATAGCTCTCTTTGGTACGACCGAATTCGTCGATCAGTTTCAGCTCGGTGTTACGAGAGGTCACAACCAGCTTGCCTGCAGAGTTAACAACAGACTTCGCGTTGCTGAGCTTGATGCTACCTTTGTTTTTCACCTGGATGCTGGATTCAGCAGCCGCACGAGATGCCGCACCACCGATGTGGAACGTACGCATCGTCAGCTGTGTACCCGGCTCACCGATGGACTGTGCCGCGATAACGCCGATTGCTTCACCTTTGTTGATGATGTGGCCACGCGCCAGGTCACGACCGTAGCAGTGCGCACATACACCAAAGTCGGTGTCACAGGATACAACGGAACGCACTTTCACTGAGTCAACAGAGTTCGCTTCCAGCAGGTCACACCAGTGCTCGTGCAGCAGCGTGTTGCGTGGAACCAGAATGTCTGCAGTACCCGGCTTCAGAATGTCTTCCGCGGTCACACGACCCAGAACGCGATCGCGCAGTGGCTCTTTAACATCACCACCCTCGATAACCGGGGTCATGGTGATACCTTCGAGGGTGCCACAATCGTCTTCGGTCACAACCAGATCCTGCGCAACGTCAACCAGACGACGCGTCAGATAACCGGAGTTCGCTGTTTTCAGTGCGGTATCCGCCAGACCTTTACGAGCACCGTGCGTGGAGATGAAGTACTGGAGTACGTTCAGACCTTCACGGAAGTTCGCGGTGATTGGCGTTTCGATGATGGAGCCATCTGGCTTCGCCATCAGACCACGCATACCTGCCAGCTGACGAATCTGTGCTGCGGAACCACGCGCACCGGAGTCGGCCATCATGTAGATGCTGTTGAAGGAAACCTGCTGCTCTTCTACGCCGTCACGGTTAATCACGGTTTCGGTCTGCAGGTTATCCATCATCGCTTTGGATACACGATCGTTCGCCGCTGCCCAGATATCGATAACTTTGTTATAGCGTTCGCCCGCGGTAACCAGACCAGACTGGAACTGCTCCTGGATCTCAGCAACTTCGGCTTCCGCTTCAGAGATGATCTCGTGTTTCTTCTCTGGGATGACCATGTCATCGATACCAACAGATGCACCTGAACGCGCTGCATAAGCAAAGCCGGTATACATTGTCTGGTCAGCGAAGATAACGGTCGGCTTCAGACCCAGAATGCGGTAACAGGTGTTCAGCATTTTGGAGATCGCTTTCTTGCCCAGCGCCTGGTTGACGATGGAGAAAGGCAGACCTTTCGGTACGATCATCCACAGAATCGCACGGCCAACGGTCGTGTCTTTCAGGCTGGTTTTCGCAACGAATTCGCCGTTTTCATCTTTTTCGTATTCGGTGATACGCACTTTAACGCGCGCATGCAGAGAGGCCAGGCCAGCGCGGTAAATACGCTCAGCTTCTTTCGGGCCAGTCAGCACCATGCCTTCGCCTTTGGCGTTAACACAGTCACGGGTCATGTAGTACAGACCCAATACAACGTCCTGAGAAGGAACGATGATTGGCTCACCGTTCGCTGGAGACAGGATGTTGTTGGTAGACATCATCAGCGCACGCGCTTCGAGCTGGGCTTCCAGCGTCAGCGGTACGTGAACAGCCATCTGGTCACCATCGAAGTCGGCGTTATATGCCGCACAAACCAGCGGGTGCAGCTGGATAGCTTTACCTTCGATCAGGACTGGCTCAAATGCCTGGATACCCAAACGGTGCAGGGTTGGTGCACGGTTCAGCAGTACCGGGTGTTCGCGGATAACTTCGTCCAGGATATCCCAAACGACAGCTTCTTCACGCTCAACCATTTTCTTCGCGGCTTTGATGGTGGTGGCCAGGCCACGCAGCTCCAGCTTGCCGTAGATGAATGGTTTGAACAGCTCCAGTGCCATTTTCTTCGGCAGACCGCACTGATGCAGACGCAGGTATGGACCTACGGTGATTACAGAACGACCGGAGTAGTCAACACGCTTACCGAGCAGGTTCTGACGGAAACGACCCTGTTTACCTTTGATCATGTCGGCCAAAGATTTCAGAGGACGTTTGTTAGAACCGGTGATCGCACGACCGCGACGACCGTTATCCAGCAGGGCATCTACCGCTTCCTGCAGCATACGTTTTTCGTTGCGTACGATGATGTCCGGCGCAGCCAGATCCAGCAGACGTTTCAGACGGTTGTTACGGTTGATAACGCGACGATACAGATCGTTCAGATCGGACGTTGCGAAACGACCACCATCCAGCGGAACCAGTGGACGCAGATCTGGCGGCAGAACCGGCAGAACGGTCAGGATCATCCACTCTGGTTTGTTACCAGACTGAACGAACGCTTCCAGCAGTTTGATACGCTTGGTCAGCTTTTTACGTTTGGTTTCGGAGTTGGTTTCGTTCAGCTCTTCACGCAGCTGCTCGCACTCTTGCTCCAGATCCATGCTCTTCAGCAGGGCCTGAATAGCTTCCGCACCCATCTTCGCGTCGAATTCGTCACCGAACTCTTCCAGCGCGTCCAGATACTGCTCTTCAGTCAGGATCTGATGACGTTCCAGGTTCGTCATCCCGCCTTCGATTACCACATAAGATTCGAAGTACAGAACGCGTTCGATATCACGCAGCGGCATATCCAGCAGCAGACCGATACGGGACGGCAGAGATTTCAGGAACCAGATGTGAGCGGTCGGAGACGCCAGCTCGATGTGGCCCATGCGCTCACGACGCACTTTGGTCTGGGTCACTTCAACGCCGCACTTCTCACAGATCACACCACGGTGTTTCAGGCGCTTGTACTTACCGCACAGGCACTCGTAATCTTTTACTGGCCCGAAAATACGCGCACAGAAAAGGCCGTCACGCTCAGGTTTGAACGTACGGTAGTTGATGGTTTCCGGCTTTTTAACTTCACCGAAAGACCATGAACGGATCATGTCTGGCGAAGCCAGAGCAATTTTGATCGCATCAAACTCTTCGGTTTTAGTCTGCGCTTTCAGAAACTTTAATAAATCTTTCACGGATTTGCTCCCGTCGGAGTTAGCACAATCCGGTGCCGGGGGTTAACCCGGCACCAGTGACC
Organism: Enterobacter pseudoroggenkampii; assembly: GCF_026420145.1. Taxonomy (NCBI): domain Bacteria; kingdom Pseudomonadati; phylum Pseudomonadota; class Gammaproteobacteria; order Enterobacterales; family Enterobacteriaceae; genus Enterobacter; species Enterobacter pseudoroggenkampii. The sequence goes on along the minus strand of NZ_JAPMLV010000003.1, from coordinate 268,504 downwards.
TGTTTGAGCGAGAATTACTCGTCTTCCAGTTCGATGTTGATACCCAGCGAACGAATCTCTTTCAACAGTACGTTGAAGGATTCTGGCATGCCCGGTTCCATCTGATGGTTGCCGTCCACGATGTTTTTATACATCTTGGTACGACCGTTCACGTCATCAGACTTAACGGTGAGCATTTCCTGCAGGGTGTATGCCGCGCCGTATGCTTCCAGCGCCCACACTTCCATCTCCCCGAAGCGCTGACCACCGAACTGTGCCTTACCACCCAGCGGCTGCTGAGTAACCAGGCTGTAAGAACCGGTAGAACGAGCGTGCATCTTGTCGTCGACCAGGTGGTTCAGTTTCAGCATGTACATGTAACCTACGGTTACCGGACGCTCGAACTGTTCACCGGTACGGCCGTCAAACAGCGTAATCTGACCAGACGTTGGCAGACCACCCAGTTGCAGCAGCTCTTTAATTTCAGCTTCTTTCGCACCGTCGAAGACCGGCGTTGCGATTGGCATACCTTTTTTCAGGTTCTCAGCCAGGCGCAGCACTTCTTCATCGCTGAAGGTATTCAGGTCGACTTTCTGACGCACGTCGGTACCCAGATCGTAGGCACGCTGGATGAATTCGCGCAGTTTCGCGACTTCTTCCTGCTGCTTCAGCATGGCGTTAATCTTGTCGCCGATACCTTTCGCAGCCATACCCAGGTGGGTTTCCAGGATCTGACCGATGTTCATACGAGACGGTACGCCCAGCGGGTTCAGTACGATATCTACCGGCGTACCGTTAGCATCGTGCGGCATATCTTCGATCGGGTTGATCTTAGAGATAACACCCTTGTTACCGTGACGACCTGCCATCTTATCACCAGGCTGGATCTGACGTTTAACAGCCAGATACACCTTAACAATCTTCAGCACGCCTGGTGCCAGATCGTCGCCCTGAGTGATTTTGCGGCGTTTCGCTTCGAGTTTTTTCTCGAACTCGTGTTTCAGTTCGTCATACTGTTCAGCCAGCTGTTCCAGCTGATTTTGTTTCTCTTCGTCGGTCAGGCCCAGTTCCAGCCAGCGATCGCGTGGCAGTTTGTCGAGCTTCTCAGCTTCAACGCCACCGGCAACCAGCACCGCATAGATACGGCTGAACAGACCCGCTTCGAGGATCTGCAGTTCTTCAGACAGGTCTTTCTTAGCCTGTTTGAGCTGCATCTCTTCGATTTCCAGCGCACGCTTATCTTTCTCCACGCCGTCACGGGTGAAGACCTGAACGTCGATAACCGTACCGGAAACACCGTTTGGTACGCGCAGAGAAGAGTCTTTAACGTCAGACGCTTTCTCACCGAAGATTGCACGCAGCAGTTTCTCTTCTGGCGTCAGCTGGGTTTCACCTTTAGGCGTAACCTTACCAACCAGAATGTCGCCGCCAGTCACTTCCGCACCGATGTAAACGATACCGGATTCATCCAGTTTGGAGAGCGCAGCTTCACCCACGTTAGGGATGTCAGCGGTGATCTCTTCTGGCCCCAGCTTGGTGTCACGGGACACACATGCCAGTTCCTGAATGTGGATGGTGGTGAAACGATCTTCCTGAACCACACGCTCGGAGACGAGGATGGAGTCTTCGAAGTTGTAACCGTTCCACGGCATGAACGCTACGCGCATGTTCTGACCGAGCGCCAGTTCACCGAGGTCGGTGGACGGACCGTCTGCCAGCACGTCGCCGCGCTCAACTGGCTCACCCAGAGATACGCAAGGCATCTGGTTGATACAGGTGTTCTGGTTAGAACGGGTGTATTTGGTCAGGTTGTAGATGTCGATACCTGCTTCGCCCGGATACATCTCGTCTTCGTTAACTTTGATAACGATACGGGATGCATCGACGTACTGAACGGTACCGCCACGTTTAGCAACCGCAGTAACACCGGAGTCAACGGCAACAGCACGTTCCATACCGGTACCAACCAGCGGCTTATCAGCGCGCAGAGTTGGAACGGCCTGACGTTGCATGTTCGCACCCATCAATGCACGGTTGGCGTCATCGTGTTCCAGGAACGGGATCAGGGACGCACCGACGGATACCACCTGCTGGGTGGAAACGTCCATGTAGTCAACCTGGTCGCGGCTGAACAAGCTGGATTCGCCTTTGCTACGGCAGGTAACCAGATCTTCTACAAAGTGGCCTTCGTCATCCAGGTTGGAGTTCGCCTGAGCGATAACGTAGTTGCCTTCTTCGATAGCAGACAGGTAATGAATTTCGTCGGTTACAACACCGTCGGTCACTTTACGATACGGGGTCTCAAGGAAACCGTATTCGTTCGTCTGTGCGTACACGGACAGGGAGTTGATCAGACCGATGTTTGGACCTTCAGGCGTTTCGATTGGACATACGCGACCGTAGTGCGTCGGGTGTACGTCTCGAACTTCAAAGCCTGCGCGTTCACGGGTCAGACCGCCTGGGCCGAGTGCAGAGATACGACGTTTGTGCGTAATCTCAGACAGCGGGTTGTTCTGGTCCATGAACTGAGACAGCTGGCTTGAACCGAAGAACTCTTTCACTGCTGCAGAAATCGGCTTGGCGTTGATCATATCCTGAGGCATCAGGGTATCCAGATCGCCCAGAGACAGACGCTCTTTCACCGCACGCTCTACACGTACCAGGCCAACGCGGAACTGGTTTTCCGCCATTTCGCCTACGGAACGGATACGACGGTTGCCGAGGTGGTCGATATCGTCCACTTCGCCTTTACCGTTACGGATATCGATGAGCTTCTTCATCACTTCGATGATGTCGTCTTTGCTCAGGATACCGGAACCTTCGATTTCGTCGCGCAGCAGAGAACGGTTGAACTTCATACGACCAACCGCGGACAGATCGTAGCGGTCTTCGGAGAAGAACAGGTTCTCGAACAGGCTTTCCGCCGCTTCGCGAGTTGGTGGCTCACCAGGACGCATCATGCGGTAGATTTCTACCAGCGCGCTCAGACGATCGGTGGTTGGGTCGACGCGAATAGTCTCAGAGATATACGCACCGTGATCCAGATCGTTGGTGAACAGCGTTTCGATACGTTTGTGGCCAGACTGGCTCAGCTTAGCCAGCAGATCCAGGCTCAGCTCCATGTTCGCCGGGCAGATCAGCTCACCCGTTGACTCGTCAACGTAATCTTTCGCGGCTACTTTTCCTGCAATGTACTCAACCGGAACTTCGATGAGTTTGATATCATCTTTTTCCAGCTGGCGGATGTGGCGCGCGGTGATACGGCGACCTTTTTCCACATACACTTTGCCGTCGGCTTCGATGTCGAACGACGCGGTCTCACCACGCAGACGTTCCGGCACCAGCTCCATCTGCAGCTTGTTGTCGCGGATTTCAAAGATCACTTTCTCAAAGAACAGGTCCAGGATCTGCTCAGTGGTATAGTTCAGTGCACGCAGAATGATGGTTGCAGGCAGTTTACGACGACGGTCGATACGGACAAACAGGTTGTCTTTTGGATCGAACTCGAAGTCCAGCCATGAACCACGGTAAGGAATGATGCGTGCGTTATACAGTACTTTACCGGAAGAGTGTGTTTTACCTTTATCGCTGTCGAAGAAGACGCCCGGGCTACGATGCAGCTGGGAAACGATAACACGCTCAGTACCGTTGATAACGAAAGTACCGTTGTCAGTCATGAGTGGAATTTCACCCATGTAGACTTCTTGTTCTTTAATGTCTTTTACGGTGCCTTCCGGCGCTTCGCGCTCGTAGATCACCAGACGCAGTTTTACGCGCAGCGGTGCGGAATAGGTCACGCCACGGATCTGACATTCCTGAACGTCAAACACCGGTTCGCCAAGGCGGTAGCTGACGTACTGCAGCTCGGAGTTACCGCTGTAGCTCTGAATCGGGAACACGGAGCGGAAGGCTGCTTCCAGACCGTACTGCCCTTCAGGATCTTGCTCGATAAACTTCTGGAACGAGTCAAGCTGGATAGAAAGGAGATATGGAATGTCCAGAACTTGTGGACGTTTACCAAAATCCTTACGAATACGTTTTTTCTCGGTATAGGAGTAAACCATAGGGTTCCTCAGCTCGCTGACAAGTCGACCCATCTGTCCGACGAAGGGACAGTTTGTGCAACACCATTTTGTGGACCGGAAAATTGAATACTTTCCGCAATACCTGTTGCTATCACGCTTAAATCATTTCGTCGCGATTTACACAGAGCGAGCACCCTGTCGCAATATATTAAGTCGTCGATAGAAACATGCATTGTCAGGACAATCAGCAGTCAAACAGTGTGAAATGCTACTGATGCCTTACAGCGCAAAAAGGCTGGTGACTAAAAAGTCACCAGCCATCAGCCTAATTACTTAGGCTGCAACCAGAAAAGTTGGCTTATTTAACTTCAACTTCAGCGCCAGCTTCTTCCAGAGATTTTTTCAGTGCTTCTGCGTCGTCTTTGCTCACGCCTTCTTTCAGCGCAGCTGGAGCAGATTCTACCAGGTCTTTAGCTTCTTTCAGACCCAGGCCAGTTGCGCCACGTACTGCTTTGATAACAGCAACTTTGTTAGCGCCAGCAGCTTTCAGAATTACGTCGAATTCAGTTTTTTCTTCAGCAGCTTCAGCCGGGCCCGCAGCTACAGCTACAGCAGCAGCAGCAGAAACACCGAATTTTTCTTCCATTGCAGAAACCAGCTCTACAACGTCCATTACGGACATAGCTGCTACTGCTTCAATGATTTGATCTTTAGTGATAGACATTTAAATTGTTCCTGAAAATCAGAATAAGTTTATACGTAAGCAAATGCTTTATAAAGATAACTGCGATTAAGCAGCTTCTTTCGCATCGCGAACAGCAGCCAGAGTGCGAACCAGTTTGCCAGCCGAAGCTTCTTTCATGGTTGCCATCAGGCGTGCAATTGCTTCTTCGTAGGTCGGCAGGGTTGCCAGGCGATCGATGTTCGATGCCGTGATCAACTCACCTTCAAAGGCTGCAGCTTTGACCTCAAATTTTGCATTCGCTTTCGCGAACTCTTTGAACAGACGAGCAGCAGCGCCCGGGTGTTCCATAGAGTATGCAATCAGGGTCGGACCAACAAACGTGTCTTTCAGGCACTCGAACTGAGTACCTTCAACTACGCGACGCAGCAGGGTGTTACGAACAACACGCATGTATACGCCAGCTTCACGACCTGCTTTACGCAGTTCAGTCATTTTGTCTACAGTAACGCCACGGGAATCCGCAACTACTGCAGACAGCGCGCCTTTGGCTACTTCGCTGACTTCAGCAACAATCGCTTGTTTGTCTTGAAGATTTAAAGCCATTAGCTTTGCTCCTGGATGTTTGCCGGAACTCATGTTCCGGAACTCACTTCACTCTTCCCAACGGAAAGAGCGTCTTAATACGGTGAGCAGAAACAAGCCAGAGTATCCAAAAATAATCTTAGCGTTCTGTCACCGTCTACGCAGGGGATTAAGTCTCTTGCGAAACACCTGCGGTCTTCGACGGAGGCCTGGATTAGGCCAGGCTCCAACGAACAAATCTTTTAGCCGCTAACTTTCGTTAGCAAACGTGGGGGTAAGATTGTAGACAAAATCACCGCCCACGTAAAGGCATTAGTTTGCAGCAGCGCTCAGGCCAGCCTGGTCAACTGCAACACCTGCACCCATGGTGGTGGAGATGCTAACTTTCTTGATGTACACGCCTTTTGCCTGAGTTGGTTTTGCTTTTTTCAGCGCAACCAGCAGAGCTTCCAGGTTTTCTTTCAGTTTGTCAGCGTCAAAGTCCACTTTACCGATGGTGGTGTGGATGATGCCGTTTTTGTCGTTACGATAACGAACCTGACCTGCTTTAGCGTTCTTAACCGCTTCAGCAACGTTAGGAGTTACAGTACCAACTTTCGGGTTTGGCATCAGGCCGCGTGGACCCAGAACCTGGCCGAGCTGGCCAACAACGCGCATTGCATCTGGAGAAGCAATAACAACGTCAAAGTTCATTTCGCCTTTCTTGATCTGATCAGCCAGATCTTCCATACCTACCAGTTCAGCGCCAGCAGCTTTAGCAGCTTCAGCGTTTGCACCCTGAGCAAATACAGCTACACGTACGGAACGGCCAGTACCGTGTGGCAGTACAGTTGCGCCACGAACGTTCTGATCGGATTTACGCGCGTCGATGCCGAGGTTAACGGCAACGTCAACGCTTTCAACGAACTTAGCAGTTGCCAGTTCTTTCAGCAGAGCGATAGCTTCGTTGATGTCGTACTGTTTGGTCGCATCAACTTTGTCACGGATCACGGACATGCGCTTGGTCAGTTTAGCCATTTCTTAGTCCTCCACTACCAGGCCCATGGAACGTGCAGTACCTTCGATTGAGCGAGTCATCGCTTCAATGTCGGCACCAGTCATGTCGGCAGCTTTGGTCTGCGCGATTTCCTGCAGCTGAGCGCGGGAAATTTTACCCACTTTGTCTTTGTTCGGTTTACCGGAACCAGACTTGATACCAGCCGCTTTCTTCAGCAGAACTGCTGCTGGAGGGGTTTTGGTAACGAAAGTGAAAGAACGGTCAGCGTAAACAGTGATTACGACTGGGATTGGCAGACCTTTTTCCAGGGATTCGGTTTTGGCGTTGAACGCTTTACAGAATTCCATGATGTTCACACCCTGCTGACCCAGAGCTGGACCAACTGGTGGACTTGGGTTCGCCATACCAGCTGCAACCTGCAGCTTGACGTAGGCTTGTACTTTCTTAGCCATTCTAAAATCCTCTGATTGGGTGATAGCGCCTCAGGGAGGCTCCCCGTGAATAAAATTCGTTTTACGGGCCGGGGCCCATAAAAACAAAAGGCGCGAAATTGTATTCCAATCTCGCGCCCTGTGCAACGATTAAATCGCCGCTTTTTTGATCGCTGCTTAGGCTTTTTCGACCTGCGCAAAGTCCAGCTCTACCGGGGTCGCACGACCGAAGATAGAAACAGAAACTTTCAGGCGGGACTTCTCGTAGTCCACTTCTTCAACGACGCCATTAAAGTCAGCAAACGGACCGTCGCTAACACGGACCATTTCACCCGGTTCAAACAGCGTTTTAGGACGCGGCTTATCACCCACCTGCTGCAGGCGGTTCATAATCGCATCAACTTCTTTGTCGCTGATTGGCGCCGGACGGTCAGACGTGCCGCCGATAAAGCCCATCACGCGCGGTACGCTGCGCACCAGGTGCCAGCTCGCGTCGTTCATCACCATCTGAACCAGCACGTAACCCGGGAAGAATTTACGCTCGCTTTTGCGACGTTGGCCGCCACGGATCTCAACCACTTCTTCGGTCGGAACCATAACTTCGCCAAATAACTCTTCCATGTTGTGTAATTTGATATGCTCACGCAGCGACGTTGCTACGCGGCCTTCAAAACCGGAAAACGCCTGAACGACGTACCAACGCTTTTTAGGGGCTTCAGACATCTTAGAACCTCAGGCCAGTAATAAAGGAAACCAGGCGAACCAGAATACCATCCAGTCCCCACAGGATCAGTGACATTACAGCGGTAACCGCCGCTACGATCAGCGTGGTGTGCAATGTTTCCTGGCGAGTCGGCCAAATGACCTTACGGACTTCGGTACGCGCTTCACGTGCAAAAGCAACGGTTGCTTTACCTTTAGTCGTCAACAGCGCGACACCGCCCGCTGCAGCAATCAGAATCACCACTGCCAGCGCGCGGAGCGGCAGCATCATGTCACGATAAAGATAGTTGCCAACGATTGCCACAATCAGCAGCACGGCAACAGCGACCCACTTCATCGCTTCCAGGCCGCGCCCGCTCCCTTGAGCTTCGGTATTCGCACTCATAAACCAACCTGTCAGAAGAATTCTACAAATAATTTCACCCCGCGATTGCGAGGCGAGCCAAATCGAAATAATCCCTTGGGATTATACGCTCTCTGCAGAGCCTGTCTCAGCAATGATTATGACAAAAATAATCACTGATGAGCCAGGTTCTGATGTGAAAGCGTGCAAAAAGGGCATCAAATGATGCCCTTTTCATGCGCATTGCGTCAAATGTTATCAGCGATTAGCCGAGAACTTTAGCAACCACGCCCGCGCCAACGGTACGGCCACCTTCACGGATTGCGAAACGCAGACCGTCGTCCATCGCGATTGGGTGGATCAGAGTCACAACCATCTTGATGTTGTCGCCTGGCATTACCATCTCAACGCCTTCTGGCAGTTCGATGGTACCGGTCACGTCAGTTGTACGGAAGTAGAACTGTGGACGGTAGCCTTTGAAGAACGGAGTATGACGGCCGCCTTCGTCTTTGGACAGGATGTACACTTCAGATTCGAACTTGGTGTGTGGCTTGATTGAGCCTGGCTTCGCCAGAACCTGACCACGTTCGATTTCTTCACGTTTGATACCACGCAGCAGAACACCAACGTTCTCACCAGCACGGCCTTCGTCCAGCAGTTTGCGGAACATTTCAACGCCAGTACAGGTAGACTTCGCAGTCTCTTTGATACCAACGATTTCAACTTCTTCGCCAACTTTGATGATACCGCGCTCTACACGACCGGTAACAACGGTACCACGACCGGAGATGGAGAATACGTCTTCGATTGGCAGCAGGAATGGCTTGTCAATCGCACGCTCTGGTTCTGGGATGTAAGAATCCAGGAAGCCAGCCAGTTCGATGATTTTCGCTTCCCACTCTGCTTCGCCTTCCAGCGCTTTCAGAGCAGAACCACGAACGATTGGGGTATCGTCGCCTGGGAAATCGTACTGAGACAGCAGTTCACGAACTTCCATCTCTACCAGTTCCAGCAGCTCTTCGTCATCAACCATGTCGCACTTGTTCAGGAACACGATGATGTAAGGAACGCCTACCTGACGACCCAGCAGGATGTGCTCACGAGTCTGAGGCATTGGGCCGTCAGTCGCAGCAACAACCAGGATCGCGCCGTCCATCTGCGCAGCACCGGTGATCATGTTTTTAACATAGTCGGCGTGGCCTGGGCAGTCTACGTGTGCGTAGTGGCGAGTCGGGGTGTCGTACTCAACGTGAGAGGTGTTGATGGTGATACCACGAGCTTTTTCTTCTGGTGCGTTATCGATCTGGTCGAATGCGCGAGCAGAACCACCGTAGGTTTTTGCCAGAACGGTAGTGATTGCAGCGGTCAGCGTTGTTTTACCATGGTCAACGTGGCCGATAGTACCGACGTTAACGTGCGGTTTTGTACGTTCAAACTTTTCTTTAGACATCGATTGTCCCTCTAAGACACGGATAAATCGGTGATATCACCACATCAACCAGGCGAAATGCCTGAATTGTTGAATACAGTAAAATTGAAACAGAGAGAAACGGGAAGGAGAAGTGAAGTGGTGCTGATACCCAGAGTCGAACTGGGGACCTCACCCTTACCAAGGGTGCGCTCTACCAACTGAGCCATATCAGCACGTATTGGAGCGGGCAGCGGGAATCGAACCCGCATCATCAGCTTGGAAGGCTGAGGTAATAGCCATTATACGATGCCCGCATCCTGAAACTCGGCTACCCAGTTCTTTCTGTAACAAAAAAAGAGATTTCTCTCTTTTTCAGTTTGAGCTGGCTAATTTTTCCAACCAGCTCCGGCGGCATTTACGCTGCCAGAAAGTGGTGGTGGGGGAAGGATTCGAACCTTCGAAGTCTGTGACGGCAGATTTACAGTCTGCTCCCTTTGGCCGCTCGGGAACCCCACCGGACTTGATGGTGCCGACTACCGGAATCGAACTGGTGACCTACTGATTACAAGTCAGTTGCTCTACCTACTGAGCTAAGTCGGCATCAAGTAGCGCGCATTCTATGGATACCTGCGCGGTCATGCAACTAAAAATTTGCATAAAACGTTCTTTCGCTCACATTTTATGCGAACGAAGCGCTAAGCGCTGTAAAAGTAGTCATTGCGGGTCAAATAATCAACATGCACGCGTGATTTACACCGTATACACCATAGCGTGACGGCTTCCGCGTAACGCAGCGCTATCCATCTTTTTTCTTATTATTCCTGCCATCTGGTGTTAACCTCCTGCCCATTGTCCAAAATTAACTGTGTGATGAGCCACGATCCGGCAGTGTAGCGCTGGCTCACTGAAGCATGCTTATGAGCAAAAAAGAGCAAACGTTAATGACGCCTTATCTTCACTTTAACCGCAGCCAGTGGGCTGCCCTGCGTGATTCCGTCCCTATGACGCTGACGGAAGGTGAAATCGCACGGTTAAAAGGGATAAACGAAGATCTGTCCCTGGAAGAGGTGGCAGAAATTTATCTCCCCCTCTCTCGCTTGCTTAACTTCTATATCAGCTCGAACCTGCGCCGCCAGGCCGTGCTGGAGCAGTTTCTCGGGACGAACGGTCAACGCATTCCTTATATCATTAGTATCGCAGGCAGCGTGGCCGTGGGTAAAAGTACCACCGCGCGTGTCCTGCAGGCGCTGTTGAGCCGCTGGCCAGAACACCGCAGCGTGGAGCTGATCACCACCGACGGCTTCCTGCACCCGAACGAAGTGTTAAAAGAACGCGGGCTGATGAAGAAGAAGGGCTTCCCGCTTTCTTATGATATGCATCGTCTGGTGAAATTTGTCTCTGACCTGAAATCCGGCGTACCGCACGTCACTGCACCCGTCTATTCGCATCTGATCTACGATCGCATCCCGGGTGGGGATAAAACGGTGGTCCAGCCGGACATCCTGATTCTGGAAGGTCTGAACGTACTGCAAAGCGGGATGGACTATCCTCACGATCCGCATCACGTCTTCGTCTCGGATTTCGTCGATTTCTCTATCTATGTCGATGCGCCGGAAGACCTGCTGCAGAACTGGTACATCAACCGTTTCCTGAAGTTCCGCGAAGGGGCGTTCACCGATCCGGACTCCTATTTCCACCATTACGCCCAGCTTTCTGAAGAAGAAGCGATCAATGTGGCAACGGGGCTGTGGAATGAGATCAACTACGTGAACCTCAAAGAGAACATCCTGCCGACGCGCGAGCGTGCGAGCCTGATCCTCACCAAGAGCGAGAAGCACGCCGTAGACCAGATTCGCCTGCGGAAATAATCCAGCAGACATAAAAAAACCGGCTTAACGCCGGTTTTTTCGTTATGCCTGTGGCTTCTCACCATTTTCATCCTGATCGACCGCGAAGCAGGCAACCAGTTGGCCGCCATAATCCTTCAGCTGCGGCTGGAGCTGGGTGCACGGGCCGAAGCGGCGACTGCAGCGGGCGTTGAATGCACATCCCGGCGGTGGATTCAGCGGACTTGGCAGTTCGCCCGTCAGCTTAATACGCTCGCGACGATCGTCCGGGTTGAGACGCGGCGTCGCAGACAGCAGCGCCTGGGTGTACGGGTGGCGAGGGTTATTAAAGATCTGGTCTTTGGTCCCCTTCTCCACGCAGCGTCCCAGGTACATCACCATCACTTCATCGGCAATATGCTCCACCACCGACAGGTCGTGGGAGATGAACACGTAAGACAGCCCCAGCTCCTGCTGGAGATCCATCATCAGGTTCAGTACCTGCGCACGTACGGATACGTCGAGCGCAGAGACCGGCTCATCGGCAATCACCACGTCCGGATCGAGCATCAGCCCGCGAGCAATCGCGATACGCTGACGCTGGCCGCCGGAGAACATGTGCGGATAGCGATCGTAATGCTCGGTTTTGAGGCCGACCTTCGCCATCATCGCCAGCGCTTTTTCGCGACGCTGCTCCTTGCTCAGATTACTGTTGATCAGCAGCGGCTCTTCCAGAATCTGTCCGACTTTTTTACGCGGGTTCAAAGATCCATACGGGTTCTGGAACACAATCTGGATTTTCTGGCGGCGCAGCTTCTGCGCCTGCGGATCGTGCTTGAGCAGATCCTGGCCCTGATAATAAAGCTCCCCGCCAGTCGGCACTTCAATCATCGTCAGCAGACGACCCAGCGTGGATTTGCCGCAGCCTGACTCCCCCACCACCGCCAGCGTTTTACCGCGTTCGAGGTTAAAAGAGACGCCGTCCAGCGCTTTCACCAGGCGTTCAGGGGCAAACAATCCCTTCTTCACCGGGTAGTATTTTTTCAGATCGATGGCCTGCAACAGCGGTTGTTGCGTGGTGGCCTGTTGCGTACTCATAGTGTTGGCCTCCCGGCATCATCGAGTGGGTAGTGGCATTTCGACTGACGACCGTCAGCCAGCTGGTTCAGCTCTGGCTCTTCCGCCCGGCATTTGTCCGTCGCATACGGACAGCGCGGATTGAGCAGGCAGCCCTGCGGACGGTCATATTTACCCGGCACCACACCCGGCAGCGACGCCAGACGCGCTTTATCCTGAGCAAACTCCGGCAGCGCGCGTAAAAGCGCCTGGGTATACGGGTGACGCGGCGCGCGGAAGATATCGTGCGAATTTCCGGTCTCGACCACCTGGCCGGCATACATCACGATGATTTTGTGCGCGGCTTCGGCCACCAGCGCCAGATCGTGCGTAATCAGCACCAGCGCCATGTTCTCTTTCTGCTGCAGCTCCAGCAGCAGTTCGATGATCTGTGCCTGGATGGTCACATCCAGCGCCGTCGTCGGTTCATCCGCAATCAGCAGTTTTGGTCGACAGGCAATCGCCATCGCGATCATCACGCGCTGGCTCATCCCGCCTGAGAGCTGGTGCGGGTAAACGTCCAGACGCGAAGCCGGGTCAGGAATACCCACCTGGTTGAGCAGATCGATCGCGCGCTGACGACGGGTTTTCTTATTCCCGCCCTGATGCACCTTAATCGCTTCCATAATCTGGAAACCGACGGTGTAGCATGGGTTCAGGCTGGTCATCGGATCCTGGAAAATCATCGCCACTTCCGCGCCCACCAGCTGGCGGCGCTGTTTTTCAGAAATGCGCTTCAGGTCCTGACCGTTGAACTGCAGGTTTTCCGCCATCACGCGGCCCGGGTAATCAATCAGCCCCATGATCGCCAGTGAGCTCACTGACTTACCTGAACCGGACTCCCCGACGATACCAACCACTTCGCCCTGATTTACGCTGTAGCTGATGCGGTCCACGGCGCGAAACGGAGTGCCTTCGTCGCCAAAGTGCACCGATAATTTATCTACATTTAATAACGCCATCTCGTGCCTCTTACTGCTTCAGTTTGGGATCAAGCGCATCACGCAGGCCATCACCCATCAGGTTAAATGCCAGCACCGTCAGCAGGATTGCCAGACCCGGGAAGGTGACAACCCACCAGGCGCTTTGTGCGAACTGCAACACGTCGGAGAGCATGGTGCCCCACTCCGGTGTTGGCGGCTGCGCACCCATGCCCAGGAAGCCAAGAGCGGCCATATCAAGAATGGCGTTAGAGAAACCGAGCGACGCCTGAACAATCAGCGGCGCAAGGCAGTTAGGGAAGATATTAACGAACATCTGGCGCATCGCACCGGCACCCGCCACGCGAGACGCGGTGACGTAATCGCGGTTCACTTCCACCAGCACCGCCGCGCGGGTTAAACGCACGTAGTGAGGAAGCGCCACGAAGGTCAGCGCCAGCGCGGCGTTACCGATCGACGGGCCGAAGATCGCCACCAGCACCAGCGCCAGCAGCAGGCTTGGCAGCGCCAGCATGATGTCGACGATACGCATGATGATGTTATCAACGATGCCGCCGAAGTAGCCGGCAACCAGGCCGAGTACGACGCCCATGATCAGCGACAGCACAACAACCAGGCAGCCGACCAGCAGCGACAGACGCGCGCCGTACATGAGACGGGACAGCACATCGCGCCCCACATCATCGGTACCCAGCAGGTGCGCCAGGCTGCCGCCATCCTGCCACGCAGGTGGCGCAAGCAGCGCATCGCGGAACTGATCCGCCGGGTTATACGGCGCAAGCACGTTTGCAAACACCGCAATCAGGATCATGATTGCGACATACACCAGCCCTACCACCGCGCCTTTGTTGCGCTTGAAGTAGTGCCAGAACTCCTGCATCGGCGTCATCGGAACCGGTGCAGCAACAACTTTGTTTTCAGAAACCTGTGACATGATGGCCCCTTACTTCTTATGACGAATACGCGGGTTCACCACGCCGTACAGCAAATCGACCAGCAGGTTGACGAGGATAATCATCGTCGCGACCAGCAGTACACCGCCCTGCACTACCGGATAATCACGGCGCTGCAGCGCGTCAATCAGCCAGCGTCCCAGGCCCGGCCATGAGAAGATGGTTTCGGTCAGGATCGCCCCCGCCAGCAACGTCCCCACCTGGAGACCGATAACGGTCACAACCGGCAGCATGGCGTTACGCAGCGCATGGACGATAATGACGCGCATACGCGTCAGGCCCTTGGCGCGGGCGGTGCGGATGTAATCCTCGCCCAGCACTTCCAGCATCGATGAACGGGTCATACGCACGATCACCGCCAGAGGAATGGTGCCCAGCACCATGGCAGGCAGGATCATATGCGCGACGGCATCCATGAAGTTGCCCTCTTCACCCCAGATAGCCGTATCAATCAGCATAAAGCCGGTGAGCGGGTTGGTGTCATCCAGGAAGACCATATCGCTGACGCGCCCGGAGACCGGTGTCAGGTTAAGCTGCACCGAGACCAGCATGATCAGCATCATGCCCCACCAGAAGATAGGCATGGAGTAGCCGGTCAGCGCCAGGCCCACGGCGGTATGGTCGAAAATAGAGCCACGCTTGACGGCAGCCAGTACCCCGACAGGAATACCCACCGCAGTGGCGAAAATCATGGCGCAGACGCCAAGCTCCAGTGTCGCTTTAAAACGCGGCACGAACTCGTCCCACACCGGAAGACGGCTTTTCAGCGAAATCCCTAAATCACCGTGCAACACGCCCCATATATAGTGGAGGTACTGCTGCCACATCGGCTTATCGAGACCGAGTTCCGCCAGCAGCTGTGCATGGCGCTCAGGGGAAATACCACGCTCGCCCGCCATAATCATTACCGGGTCGCCGGGGATCATATGGACGAAGGCAAAAGTGAGAAGGGTGATACCGATAAACGTGGGGATAACAAGTCCCAGACGTCGGAGGATGAACTGCAACATAACCCGGATTCTCTCTGATGACGCACGACCAGTGGCGTGACGTCTGTATTGCTCACAAATCTTATTCCCTCTCCTTTCAGAGAGAGAATTAAGCACTGCTGCCGGGTGGCGCTACGCTTACCCGGCCTACATACCGTAGGCCAGTGCAAGCGCAGCGCCGCCTGGCGTTGCTTTTAATTATTCAACAGATACGTTTTCGAAGTGGTGTTTGCCCAGTGGATCAACCACGTAGCCCTTCACTTCTTTACGCACTGGCTCGTACACGGTGGAGTGCGCAACAATCAGCGCCGGAGCCTGATCGTGCATAACAACCTGTGCCTGCTTGTACAGTTCAATACGTTTGTTGTGATCGTCGGTCGCACGCGCTGGCTGGATCAGGTCTTCAAACGGCTTGTAGCACCAGCGAGAGTAATTAGAACCGTCTTTTGCCGCCGCGCAGCTGAACAGGGTGGCGAAGAAGTTGTCCGGATCCCCGTTATCACCGGTCCAGCCCATCATGACTGCCTGGTGCTCACCCGCTTTGGCGCGCTTCAGGTACTCGCCCCACTCGTAGGTCACAATCTTGGCCTGAACGCCAATCTTAGCCCAGTCAGCCTGAACCATTTCTGCCATACGGCGTGCGTTCGGGTTGTACGGACGCTGTACCGGCATCGCCCACAGCTCAACGGTGAAGCCTTTATCCTGGCCCGCTTCTTTCAGCAGCGCTTTCGCTTTCTCAGGATCGTAGCTGTAGTCTTTAACGTCGTCGTTATAGCCCCACATGGTTGGTGGGATCAGGTTTTTGGCTGCAACGCCTGCCCCCTGGTAAACCGCCTTGATGATCGCTTCTTTGTTCACCGCGTAGGTCAGCGCCTGACGCACTTTCACGTCATCAAACGGTTTCTTCTCGGTGTTGAAGGAGAGATAGCCCACGTTCAGGCCAGCCTGCTCCAGCAGGTTGATGTTCTTGTCCTGCTTCATGCGGGCGATGTCAGCCGGGTTCGGGTACGGCATCACCTGGCATTCATTTTTCTGCAGTTTTGCGTAACGCACTGACGCATCAGGCGTGATGGAGAAGACCAGGCGGTCGATCTTCGGCTTGGTGCCCCAGTAGCCTTCGAACGCTTTATACAGAATGCGGGAATCTTTCTGGTACTGCAGCAGTTGGAATGGACCGGTACCGATTGGGTTCAGGTCGACTTTCTCCGGCGTACCGGCTTTGAGCATGTTGTCCGCATACTCTTTAGAGAGGATTGAGGCGAAGTCCATGGCCAGGTCAGCCAGGAACGGTGCTTCCGGACGCGTCAGCACGAACTGAACGGTATTATCGTCCACTTTTTTCACTTCAGAGATTAGGTCCGGCAGACCCATCCCTTCGAAGTATTCATAGCTGCCGCCAGACACTTTGTGGTACGGGTTCTGGGCGTTTTTCTGACGGTCGAAGGAGAACACCACGTCGTCGGCGTTAAAGTCACGCGTTGGTTTGAACTCTTTGCTGTCCTGCCACTTCACGCCCTGGCGCAGGTGGAAGGTATAGGTTTTACCGTCTTCGCTGACGTCCCACTTCTCGGCCAGACCCGGAATCACTTCCGTGGTACCGGTTTTGAATTCAACCAGACGGTTATAGATCGGTACAGAGCTTGCGTCGTAAGTCGTACCAGAGGTAAAGAGCTGTGGGTTAAAGCCTTCCGGCGAGCCTTCAGAACAGTAAACCAGGGTTTTTGCCTGTACGCTTGCTGCCACGGTCATAGCCACCAGGCTCAGACCAAGCTTCAGCATCCCTGACTTCTTCAAGGAAATACTCATTATTCTGCTCCAATGTGATGTTTTGCTTTGTTGTGTTACGCCGCCAGACCTTTATTTATTTTTTACCCGGTCCGGTCGGTGATGCCCGAAGGCTTTAAAGGGATGGAGAATCCTTTCAGAAGAGCGTTTGAGTTGCAGCGCAGATCGTCCCTGAAATGCCCCTCATGCCCTACAATCTGTCAACAGAATGTGAAAACGTCAATACAGGTGACGGGGATTTACGCTGAGTGTGAGAAACCGCAAACAAAGATTAAAAAAACTATGTACGCCAGTTTTCAGCAGGGAAATTTATGCTACTCGCCATCTGGCAGCACAAGCCTCTTCATATTTCTCAACAATCAGTGATTAACTTTTATTCAGAATGGGTAAATTTTCTTGCAGAATGGTGATTATCTGAGCACTAAATACCGCGAACGTTAAAACGCACAGCGAAAAATGCTGAGGTTATCCATAAGCAACGCGAAAAAAGATCAATCTATATATAAAAAAATACAATGGATTATGTCACAAAATCGTTAACAGGCAGGTGGAAGCAGGTCTAAGGGGCGTTTTGGATACTCTGACGAGATAAGGTCATAATGCAAAAAGGGCTAACCTTACGGTTAGCCCTTTTCAGAATGTGGTCGGCGAGAGAGGATTCGAACCTCCGACCCACTGGTCCCAAACCAGTTGCGCTACCAAGCTGCGCTACTCGCCGAATGCGGAGCGCATCTTACTGCTGAGGTGCGCCCCCGTCAATCCCTTATTTTCAAAAAGCCATTCAACTGGCGATATTCTCGCCAGAGCAGCTACTGCGCGGCTTTTGCGGTGTTATCAGGGAGTTTGCACCAGTTGTTGTTTTCGTTAATCCCACCATTCGGTGAGGTATAGCCGAGACAACCCATAATGGTGTCGTACAGCTCAACGTGACGACGCGGCACCTTCATCTCCGCCTCTTTCTTCAGTTGAGCAAACATCTTCGCTTTCTCCGGGTCTTCCAGATACTTGTCAGACATCCACACCATCATCGGTACACGGAACTGCTCCGGCGGTGCCATCTTGCGCGGCGTACCGTGCAGATGCTCATACTCATTGATGGATTCACCGTGGTCCGCCGCATAGAACACAATCGCTTTCTTATCACGTACCTGGTCAATCACCGAATCAATAAAGTGATCCACATACAGCACGGAGTTGTCGTAGGAGTTGATCAGCTGCGCTTTGGTACAGTCTTTATCCACCCCGACGCACTCAGGCTTCCATTTGGCAAAGTTACGTGGGTAACGTTGGGTGTAGTTAAAGTGCGACCCTTTGGTATGAAGGATAATCAGATGCTTACCATCAGGATTATCGCTCAGGGACAGTTTCATCTCATCAATCAGCAGCATGTCATCGACAGATTTGCCACGGTTACGCGGCTCTGCACCGATCTGCTCACGGTATGCAATGTTCTGCGCCATGGTATTGCTGTAGAACCACATTTCGCTCTGCATCGCATAGAGGGCAGACGTGAACCCAAGCTGATGCAGCACCGAGAAGACGTTTTGCTCTTTCAGCGTACGCTGCGGGTTGTCGCTCGCCCCGCCCTCGCGCACAAACATACAGCGCAGTGAGAGCTTGGTGGCGGTATCACAAGAATAGCCACGGTAGGCAATCAGGTTTTTCTCCTGCGCCAGTTTCGGCGTGGTATCACGGTTATAGCCAAGAATACCCATATGATCCCAGCGCGTGGTTTCTCCGATAATAAAGACGACATAGGTATCGTCGATATCTTTTGGTGCGACGTAGGTAAACTTCTTCACCGGGTTCATCAGCGATTTGTTACCAGAGGATTCATCCACCTGCGCCCACGCATACAGCCCCAGCGCGGAAATCCAGTTAGACGGTAAATACGAGTTCGCCACTACACCGCCGTAGCTTGGCATATCCACGCCTGAGGTACGCTCATCATGCTTTTGCTTCACTTCCAGCAGACGAATTGGTCCCCAGACCATCAAACCGGCCAGCAGGACTATCGCGACGCTTCTGAAACGTTTGCCTGGCGTGCGAATCTGGTGCACTAGCGTGTACCGGCAACGGTTGCTCCAGATGAGCAGCAGCGGTAAGGCACTGACGGCTACCAGCCAGAGAATAAAGTGCAGCCCTACAACCTCTTTAGAGAGGTCGATATCCGTGGTCATCACTGAGGCAATAATGCCGTAGCCAATCACCACGTTCATAAAGGTCATGTAATAGCTGGCACCCGCCGAGCACAGCACGATAAACGTAGCCAGCACTCGCCACACGCGACGGCCAAACAGGGTAAGAATACGGAATAAAAAGAAGGTGACCAGTACAGCAGCGACCAATTCGACAACCGCTGCAATTCCTTTCCAGACGGTAAAATCATGCGCGTAACCGTCAAACCGACGGATGAAAACTGCGCCATTCATAAACAGGCCGATGTACAACGCCAGCAAAAAGCAGAGCTTTTGTTGTGCCATCGATTTAATGTATTTCATGCAAACTACCCGGAAAAAGGGACGAAATCACCGATCATTTTTGTTTTAAAAATGAATAGGTTAAAGAATCGCTTAAGAAGTCGTTATCGGAAACGTCTACCCGCGTGGTAAGTAGACCACAGGGAAAAGAAAAAGTGGCAGCAGAGTGTGTGATCGGTACAGATATTTACAAAAAATTAAGAACGAGACGGTTTAGCCAGATCATCAGTTTTTACACAAGAAAAAGGCCGGATAACCGGCCTTTTTCATCGTCATTAAGCATGCACCTCTTTGAACACTTCGCGCTGCGGCTGACGAATCGTGGTCGAGAGCGCCAGGGAGATAATCAGCAAGGCAAATATCACGCAGAAGGTCACGTAGAACCCGCCGAACAGGGAGGCAATCAGCGAGCCGCAGATACTGCCGATCCCGAAGCCCAGATAGATAACGCCGTAGTTTTTCGCCAGATTGTTCAGGCCAAAGAACTCGCTCACCAGTGACGGGAAGACGGTAATGGTGCCGCCGAAGTTAAAGGCCACGCAGGCAATCGCCGCGAAGAAGGTGGCTTCATTCAGCGGAGCGAACAGCAGCGCCGCCATACCGACCAGCGAAACCACCTGCCCAATCGTAATCACGCGGATGCGGGCAATTTTGTCAGACAGAATACCGAGGACGAGACGACCCGAGAGGTTAGCAATGGAAATCACGGTCACCGCGTTGGCCGCCGTGGCTGCATCCAGTTTCACCATCCCCTGCGCGATATCTTTCGCCACGCCGATGACATACAGACCGCTCATGCAGGCCGTCAGGAACATCACCGCCAGCATCCAGTACTGTGGCTTACGCATGGACTGCGCGAGGGTGAAGTCGTTCTCCACCACGCCGTTTACAGATTTCACTTCCTGCTGCGGCGCATCTTTCATCAGCGTGGCGCCGAACAGGATCATCACCAGCACGATAGCGCCCCAGATCATGAAGGTTTTTTCGAGACCGACGGACGCCAGCAGATGGGCGTCGATAAATTTGAACCCGAGGCTGCCCAAACCGTAAGAACCAATGGCAAACGCCGAGATTAAGCCTTTACGTTCCGGGAACCACTTCACGCAGTTTGACAGCGTCAGCAGATACCCCGCACCGTCCGCCAGCCCCACCAGCACGCCAGCGCTTAGCCACAACATCATCAGGTTGCTGGAATGCGCGGTCAGGAAAAAGCCCAGCCCCAGCAGGATGCCGGACGCCATGGTCACGCGCTTCACGCCAAAACGCTCCTGCAACTTGCCCGCGACGGAGGATGAAATCGCCAGACCCAGACTCAGCAAACCAAAGGAGAACGCGACCTGACTGACCGGGGCGCCGAGTTTGTCGGAAAGCGCGCTGTTAAACAGGCTCCAGGTATAGACCGACCCCAGCGCAAACTGAGTGACGATGGTACCAAAGAGCGTGAGCCAGCGCGTGCGGTTATAAGTTGATGTGTTCATGGCAGTTGTCCTGCAAGAGAAATTAAGGAAGTTCGCTGAGGACAACGATAAACAAAACCTTAATATGCCTGGGGTAAAACGGCATGAAATGCAGGCGGAACGGAATGAAATGCCTGGAATCGGGAATGAATGACCTGGCACGGGAATAAAGCGATAGCGTGTTAGTACCTGCTATCGCTGTAAACCCTGTGGTTGTTGTATTCGAGATGTTATCGTAACGTTTAAAAAAGTAACAACTCTAGAAATTCGCGCTGACGCCGAGGGTGTATAAAAACTCCTCACCGGTAGTGGTATGCTCCCCCTGAGCCAGCGATGCATAGGCCGCCATGTGGGTATTAAAGGGAATATCCGTTCCTACGGTGACATCCATCCAGCTACCGTTTTGAGCAGGGGCGGGCGTTTGTGGCATACCAAACTGCGATTTCCACTGATTTTCACCAAACTGCTGGTTATAGCTGATCTGCGCCCAGGGCCGGAGATCGCCGTACTGGGTATTCACGCGCCACCCCAGCGTGCTGATGCTGGCATGCCAGAGCGGGTCCGTGACTGACTGTGTCGACGCGCTATCCCCAAACTCGTTGATCATCATGGGAGCCGTGCCGTCATAACGCCACGCCACCACCGGGCCAGTGGTGATGCGCGCTGAAACGGGAAAATTCCAGCCCACGCTCATCGCCCCCTCTGCCGTACTGCCAGACGGTATATTCAGGGCAAGACCCGGGGCGTTTTGCGAAGACTGAATACGCTCAGCGAGAATATCCTCATAGCGCGGTTGGTGATCCGCGTCCCATGTATAGCGTTCCGCCATATTATTTTGGGCGTCTGAAACGATATATTCCTGTTGCCAGGCAGACGCTGTATTACAAAAAAATAGGCAGGCTGAAATTCCCACCAGGCCAGACACAGCATGGCGACCACTGATTTTTTTTATCATCATCAACGCGACCCCAGAGAGAGCCGAATTCGGCGATATTTGTCGTTATTCAGGAAGAGCTTATAGCCCTGTATTAACTATTGTCTTTATAGTAAACACGTCAAGCCGGTCAGAACGAATTTTTTGCAAAATCAGTATCAATAAGGGAGATGACGGATGGAACGTTGCGGTTGGGTAAGCCAGGATCAGCTTTATATCGACTATCACGATCGGGAATGGGGCGTGCCGGAAACGGATGGTAAAAAGCTCTTTGAGATGATCTGCCTTGAGGGCCAGCAGGCGGGGTTGTCATGGATTACGGTACTGAAGAAACGCGAAAATTACCGCAACGCCTTCCATCAGTTCGATCCCGTCGCCGTCGCCGCGATGACCGATGAGGACGTGGAACGACTGGTGCAGGATGCCGGCATCATCCGCCATCGCGGTAAGATCCAGGCCATCATCGGTAACGCACGGGCGTATCTGGCGATGGAGCAAAACGGCGAATCATTTTCAGATTTTGTCTGGACGTTTGTGAACAACACTCCGCAAGTCACGCAGGCCGCCACACTCGCGGACATCCCGGCCTCCACCCCAGCCTCGGATGCGCTCTCGAAGGCCCTGAAAAAACGCGGCTTTAAGTTTGTCGGCTCCACCATCTGCTACGCCTTTATGCAGGCCTGTGGCCTGGTCAACGACCACGTTACCGGCTGCTTCTGTCATCCGGGAGGCCATCATGATCCGCAAATGGCAAAGTGAAAATACCGCGCCGCTTCTGAGCCTGTGGCTTGAAAGCACCACAGAAGCGCATCCGTTTATCGCGCCGAATTACTGGAAAGAGAATGAGGCCATGGTGCGGGATGTTTACCTGCCGTCCGCTGAAACCTGGGTCTGGGAGCAGGACGGCGAAACTTGCGGATTTATCAGCGTGATGCAGTCTCAGTTTGTCGGCGCCCTGTTTGTGGCGCCGTCATGCATCGGGAAAGGGATCGGGCGCGCGCTGCTGAACCATGTTCAACAGCGCTTTCCGCACTTAACCCTGGAGGTGTATCAGAAAAATGTCCGGGCAGTGAACTTCTACCATGCGCAGGGCTTTCGCATAGAAGACAGCGCCTGGCAGGATGACACCCAGCACCCGACGTGGATCATGAGCTGGCAGGCGGATCAAACGCCGTTAAGGTAAGCTCGGGACCCGTATATTTCTCGACCCAGGCCAGCGCAGTGTTTCCTGCGCAGCCATTCCCCAGCTTCGAGCTGGGGAGATCTTTGGTCAGCACGTTAACCGCCCCGTTTTTGCAGATACCGCCTTCGGCGAGCTCAAGGTCAGGCCATGCGCCCTGATGAATGCAGATCACGCCCGGCTTAATCCCGTCGCTCACCACCGCCCCTGCCAGCACCTGTCCACGCGAGTTCCAGACGCGCACCACGTCGCCGTCCGCAATCCCGCGCGCTTTCGCGTCGAGGGTATTCAGCGTGATCGGCTCTCGCCCGGCGACCGCATACTGCTCGCGCAGGGAGGTATAGTTAAGCTGACTGTGCAGACGGTGCGCAGGATGGGCAGACAACACCTGCAGCTGATCCGGCCGGGCGTTGCCGTGCCATTCGTCCGGCTCGAGCCACGTAGGATGCGGCGGGCAGTCAGCATAGCCAAAGCTGGCGATGCGCTCGCTGTAGATCACAATCTTTCCGCTCTCGGTTTTCAGCGGATGGTTCTCCGGATCGCGTCGAAAATCAGCGAAACGAACAAACTGCGCGTTCTGTTCGCTCTCCGGCATTTCAATAATCTGGTTCGCCTCCCAGAACTCAGCAAATGGCGGAAGCGTCACGCCCTGCGCCGCGCCGCGCTGCCCGGCAATCTGGTAGAACGTCTCCAGCCATTGCAGATCGCTTTTCCCTTCAGTAAAACGCGTGCGACCGCCCGTTTCCCACAGTTCGCTCAGTTCAGCAAACACGTCAAAATCGTCACGCGCTTCATCACGCGGGGCGACAACGCGCTTCATCGGGACCATATGCTGATTGCTGTAGTCGCCGGTCATGGTGAGATCGTTACGCTCAAACGAGGTGGTCGCCGGGAGGACGATATCGGCGTGTTTCGCCGAGGCGGTCCAGAAGCACTCTGAAATCACCACCAGCTCCGGCTTCTGCCAGGCGCGGATCAGGCGATTGGTATCCTGATGGTGCGTGAAGTTTGACCCGCCCGCCCACCAGACAAATTTAATATCCGGGAAGTGGCGGTCCAGACCATTGTGCTGATAGAACCCGCCCGGATTTTCCAGGGCTTCAACAATACGCGCCACCGGAATTTTATCCACCGCATCCACGCCGCCCTGCACCGAGCCCTGCAAAGACGCCAGCACCGCCGCTTTACGCGTGGGGTTGCCGCCATTGGCAAAATGATAGGAGAGACCAAAACCGCCGCCCGGCGTACCGATCTGCCCAAGCATCGCGGCAAGGGTCACCAGCATCCAGTGTTTCTGCTCGCCAAACTGCTGACGCTGCATCCCCCAGCCGGACATTAACATCGTGGCATTTTTATGGAATAACACCGCCAGTTCGCGGAGTTTTTCCGCAGGAACACCGCAAATCTCTGCTGCCCACGCTGCCGTTTTCGCCACCCCATCGGACTGGCCCGTCAGGTAGTCGGCGAACTTATCGAAGCCGGTGGTATAGCGCGACAGGAATTCGACATCGTGCCAGCCGTTTTCCACCAGCGTATGAGCGATACCCAGCATCATTGCCACGTCGGTGCCCATATGCGGGGCAACCCACTCGGCGCGGTCGCCGAAGAAATCCAGGGTTTCAGAACGCATCGGGTCAATGCAGATGATGCGCTTGCCGCTTTTGCGCAGCGCGTCGAAATAGCCAATGCCCTGCTCGTCGCTGGCATTCCAGGCAATTTTCAACGTGTTAAGAGGGTTAGCGCTCCACAGCACCACCACATCGGTATGCGCCAGCACCAGCGGCCAGCTGGTCTGCTGCTGATACACTTCGTTCCCGCCCGCGACGTACGGCATGATCGCCTGCGCCGCACCGGTGGAGTAATCCCCCAGATGACCGGTATAGCCTCCCGCCAGGCTCATATAGCGCTGCAGCAGCGTCGACGCCTTATGCAGCACCCCGTTAGAGCGCCAGCCGTAGGAGCCGGCGAAAATCGACGACGGACCGTAACTGTCGCGAATGCGCTTGTGCTGGGTGTGGATCAGCGCCAGCGCGTCATCCCAGCTCACGCGAACAAACTCATCCTGCCCGCGAATACCCTGCGGCTTGTCCGGCGAGGCCAGAAAACCTTTACGCACCATCGGCCAGCGCACGCGCGTTTTGCTATGCACCTGATCGCGAACGACGGTCTGTAAAGAGTTGGGATGTTGTGTTGGCAATGCTCCGCGAGACGACAGAACATTTTCGCCATCGGTTTCGACCAGCATCGGTCCCCAGTGGGCGGCGGTCAGAATGGTTTTCGTTGAGGTGCTCAAGCGTGCGCTCCTGGTTGCGTGCAGGTTTTACGGCCTTCTTGCTGAGGCAGTTTATGGTTTGTCACAAATTTCAGAGTTATACCCGGAATTTTCTCCGTATCTGGACGTCATAATCAACTGCCACGCTCGCCGTGGCAAAGAATAAAAAGGATTAAGGAAAGAAGATGAAAAAACGCGTACTCGTTATTGCCGCTCTGGTGAGCGGTGCCCTGGCTGTTTCTGGCTGCACAACCAACCCTTACACCGGTGAACGCGAAGCGGGTAAATCCGGCATTGGCGCGGGTATCGGCTCGCTGGTCGGCGCAGGCGTTGGGGCGCTCTCCTCCTCCAAGAAAGACCGCGGCAAAGGCGCGCTGATTGGCGCAGCGGCAGGCGCAGCGCTTGGCGGCGGCGTAGGCTATTACATGGACGTGCAGGAAGCGAAGCTGCGCGACAAAATGAAGGGAACCGGCGTGAGCGTGACGCGCAGCGGCGATAACATCATCCTGAACATGCCGAACAACGTGACCTTCGACAGCAGCAGCGCAACGCTGAAACCGGCTGGTGCGAATACCCTGACCGGCGTGGCGATGGTGCTGAAAGAGTACAACAAGACCGCTGTAAACGTGATGGGCTACACCGACAGCACCGGCAGCCAGGATCTGAACATGCGTCTGTCCCAGCAGCGCGCCGACGCCGTGGCCAGCTCGCTGATTACCCAGGGCGTTGAAGCGAACCGCATCCGCACCAGCGGCATGGGCCCTGCCAACCCTATCGCCAGCAACAGCACGGCGGAAGGCAAAGCGCAGAACCGCCGCGTTGAGATTACGTTAAGCCCAATTCAGTAATCGCATTTCCCCCTCTCCCCGTGGGAGAGGGTTGGGGTGAGGGCACCAGACCGCACCCCAGGTAAGCGCAGCGCCACCGGGCAAATTACTTGATTCGTCCGATTTTCCCGCTAAGGTATTCTCACTAAATTCAGGGAAATCAGCGATGAGCAAACCAGCCCGGGCCACCATCAGCGACGTGGCGAAAGCCGCCAAAACCGGTAAAACCAGCATTTCGCGCTACCTCAATGGCGAAAAACACCTGTTGTCCGACGCACTGCTGGCGCGTATTGAACAAGCCATTGCCGATCTCGACTACCGTCCCAGCCTCATGGCGCGCGGGCTCAAACGTGGTCGCACCCGCCTTATCGGGCTTATCATCGCCGATATCACCAACCCCTATTCCGTGAACGTGCTTAGCGGTATTGAAGCCGCCTGTCGCGAGAAGGGTTTCACGCCGCTGGTCTGTAATACCAACAACGAAGTCGATCAGGAGCTGCATTACCTCGACCTGCTGCGCAGCTATCAGGTGGAAGGGATCGTGGTTAACGCGGTGGGCATGCGCGAAGAGGGGTTAAACCGCCTGCAGCAATCCTCCCTGCCGATGGTCCTTATCGACCGTAAAATCCCGGAATTTGCCTGCGATGTCGTCGGGCTGGATAACACCCAGGCCGCCACGACCGCCACCGAACATCTGATTGAGCAGGGCTTCGAGGCCATTCTGTTTCTGAGTGAACCGCTGGGGATGGTCAACACCCGTCGCGAGCGCCTGAGCGCATTTCGCACCACGCTGGAGCGATATCCCGGCGTGATCGCCGAAAATGCCGAAACGCCGCTTCACGAGGCGGGGCAGCTCGACAACACCCTGCGTCAGTTCCACACGCGCCATCGCGGGATGCGCAAAGCCGTTATCTCAGCCAACGGAGCGCTGACGCTCCAGGTCGCCCGCTCGCTCAAGCGTATTGGCCTGCACTGGGGCAGCGATATCGGTCTGCTGGGGTTTGATGAGCTGGAGTGGGCGGAGCTGGCCGGCGTCGGCATTACGACACTCAAACAACCCACCTGGCAGATTGGCTATGCTGCTGTTGAACAAGTGGTTCGTCGTATTGAAGGCACCAGCGATGCCGTTCGCGAGCAGGTCTTCTCCGGCGAGCTGATCGTTCGCGGCTCCACCGCGCGTTAAATTTCCCTTGTGATAGCGATCATAAATTCAACATCCTGACCTTTTCTTTGGAACCGGTTCCATCTAGCGTAATAGTATTGATATGTTGCGATGGAGTCCGAAGATGGGCAGGAAAATTATGGTGGTCACCGCCGCGTACGGTGCGGAACAGGTGCGACAGGCGGGCGGTCAGCGGGCGATGCTGCCCGTTATTGCAGGCGCAGGGGCAGACGGCGTGGAGATCCGCCGGGAACTGTTCAGCAGCGACGAGCTGCTGGCGCTGCCGGCGCTGGGAGAATCCATTGAGCTGCTCGGCCTGCTGGCGTGCTACTCCGCCCCCGTCGCCCTGTTTATGCCAGACGGCACCCTCAACCCGGACCTGACCCGCTATCTCTCTGAGGCCAGCACCCTGAACGCCCTGTGGCTGAAGGTTTCCCTGGGCCATTTCCGCGATGCGCAGCCTCTCGACGCCCTGCGTAGCCTGCTGAACGCAAGCGGCATGGCGCTGGTCGTGGAGAACGATCAGACCGACTGCGGACAGCTCGCCCCCATGCAGCGCTTCCAGGCCGCCTGCCGGGAAATGGCGCTCCCCGTCACGCTGACCTTCGACATGGGCAACTGGCTGTGGGTTGGCGATTCGCCTGAAGAAGCCGCACGTCATCTGGCCCCTGCGGTGAGCTATATCCACGTTAAAGCCGCCGTGCCGCATAAAGATAACTTCCGCGCCGTGGCACCGGACCACGCCGATGCACGCTGGCTGGATCTGCTCGGCCAGCTGCCTGCCGATGCCCCACGCGGGATCGAGTTCCCGCTGGAAGGGACGGATTTAACCGCCGTTACCCGCCATTACGTCAACCTGCTGCGCGAGGAGTAAATCATGCACAAGACGCTGGATGTCATCACGATCGGCGAAGCCATGGCGATGTTTGTCGCCACTGAAACGGGCGAACTGAGCGCGGTAGAGCACTTTATCAAGCGCGTCGCAGGCGCAGAGCTCAACGTCGCGACCGGCCTGGCGCGTCTCGGCCTGAACGTGGGCTGGGTCAGCCGCGTGGGGGATGACAGCTTTGGCCATTTCGTTCTCGATTCGCTGAAAAAAGAGGGTATCGATGCTGCAGGCGTCACCCTTGACGGACGCTTCCCTACCGGGTTTCAGCTTAAATCCAAGGTCGAAAATGGAACCGATCCCATTGTGGAGTATTTCCGCAAAGGATCGGCAGCAAGCCACCTCTCTGTTGCGGATTACCACGCCGACTATTTCGCCTCCGCGCGCCACCTGCACCTGAGCGGCGTGGCGGCAGCGCTCTCTGCCAGCTCGTATGAACTGCTGGATCATGCGGCAGCCACTCTGAAAGCCCAGGGAAAAACGATCTCGTTCGATCCTAACCTGCGTCCGGTGCTGTGGAAAAGCGAAGCGGAAATGGTCGAGAAACTGAACCGTCTGGCGTTCAGAGCGGACTGGGTTCTGCCGGGGCTGAAAGAAGGGATGATCCTGACGGGTGAAAATACGCCGGAAGGCATTGCTGATTTCTATCTGAATAAAGGGGTAAAAGCGGTAGTGCTGAAGACCGGTGCCGATGGCGCATGGTTCAAGACGGCCAACGGCGAACAGGGCGCGGTCGCGGCGGTGAAGGTTGAGAACGTTGTCGACACGGTCGGCGCGGGCGACGGTTTTGCCGTTGGCGTAATTAGCGCCCTGCTGGAAGGCAAAACGCTGCAGAAGGCCGTCGCGCGGGGCAACAAGATTGGCTCGCTGGCCATTCAGGTGCAGGGCGACAGCGAAGGATTACCCACCCGAGCACAGCTCGGAGTATGAATTCCCTCTCCCGGTGGGAGAGGGCCAGGGTGAGGGCAACAAGCCGCACCAGATAATTAAGCCACCGTGTACCCTACAGACAACGGCGGTAACAACCTCAACAACAGAGGCAAGCCTATGAACAGTTCGACCAATGCAGTAAAACGCTGGTGGTACATCATGCCAATCGTGTTTATCACGTACAGCCTGGCGTACCTTGACCGTGCCAACTTCAGCTTCGCGTCCGCAGCGGGGATCACCGAGGACCTCGGGATCACCAAAGGTATTTCTTCCCTGCTGGGTGCCCTTTTCTTCCTGGGTTACTTCTTCTTCCAGATCCCCGGCGCGATTTATGCGGAACGCCGCAGCGTGCGTAAGCTGATCTTCATCTGTCTGATCCTGTGGGGCGCCTGCGCGTCACTGACCGGCATGGTGAACAATATTCCTGCCCTGGCCGCCATTCGCTTTATCCTCGGTGTCGTTGAGGCGGCGGTTATGCCCGCGATGCTGATCTACATCAGCAACTGGTTTACCAAATCTGAGCGCTCGCGCGCGAATACCTTCCTGATCCTCGGTAACCCGGTCACGGTACTGTGGATGTCGGTGGTGTCGGGCTACCTGATCCAGTCCTTCGGCTGGCGCGAGATGTTTATCATTGAAGGGGTGCCGGCAATTATCTGGGCCTTCTGCTGGTGGGTGCTGGTGAAAGATAAACCTGCCCAGGCGAAGTGGCTTTCCGAAGATGAAAAAGCAGCGCTGCAGGCGCAGCTGGATAAAGAACAGCAAGGTCTGAAGGCGGTACGTAACTATGGTGAAGCCTTCCGCTCGCGTAACGTGATCCTGCTTTGCGCACAGTATTTTACCTGGAGCATTGGCGTGTACGGCTTTGTGCTGTGGCTGCCGTCCATTATCCGCAGCGGCGGTGAAAACCTCGGCATGGTCGAAGTAGGCTGGCTGTCATCCGTACCGTATCTGGCGGCAACCATCGCGATGATCATCGTCTCCTGGGCGTCGGACAAGCTGCAGAACCGCAAGCTGTTTGTCTGGCCGCTGCTGCTGATTGCTGCCTTCGCCTTTATTGGCTCCTGGGCCGTGGGCGCAAACCACTTCTGGGTCTCTTATACGCTGCTGGTGATTGCCGGTGCCGCCATGTACGCCCCGTACGGACCGTTCTTCGCCATCATCCCCGAGATGCTGCCGCGTAACGTTGCGGGTGGCGCGATGGCACTGATTAACAGTATGGGTGCACTGGGTTCGTTCTGCGGCTCCTGGTTCGTGGGTTACCTGAACGGTGCCACCGGCAGTCCGTCCGCATCGTACATCTTTATGGGGGTGGCGCTTTTCGCCTCGGTGTGGCTTACTCTGATTGTTAAGCCTGCTAATAATCAACAACACCCTGTCGGCGCTCGCCACGCCTGAATCCTTAAAAAAATCAACGGAGATTAGCATGAAGCCGTCCGTCATTTTGTATAAAGCCCTGCCGGAAGATCTGCAGAAACGTCTTGAAGAGCACTTCACCGTTACGCAGGTGAAGAACCTGCGCCCGGAAACCGTGGCACAGCACGCCGACGCGTTCGCCAGCGCCGAAGGCCTGCTGGGTTCAAGCGAAAAAGTGGATGTCGCCCTGCTGGAGAAAATGCCGAAGCTTCGTGCTACCTCAACCGTTTCCGTGGGTTACGACAACTTCGACGTGGATGCCCTAAACGCCCGCAAGATCCTGCTGATGCATACGCCGCATGCCCTGACGGAAACCGTGGCCGATACGCTGATGGCGCTCATGCTCACCACGGCCCGTCGCGTGGTGGAAGTGGCTGAGCGCGTCAAAGCGGGTGAATGGACAAAGAGCATTGGTCCGGACTGGTTCGGTGTGGATGTTCACGGCAAAACGCTGGGCATTGTTGGCATGGGACGTATCGGGCTGGCGCTGGCGCAGCGCGCGCATTTTGGTTTTAACATGCCGATTCTATATAACGCGCGTCGCCATCACAGTGAAGCCGAAGAACGCTTCAACGCCCGTTACTGCGAGCTGGATACCCTGCTGCAGGAAGCCGATTTTGTCTGCCTGGTTCTGCCGCTAACGAACGAAACCCGTCATCTGATCGGCAAAGAGGCGTTTGAAAAAATGAAGACGTCCGCCATTTTCATCAACGCGGGTCGTGGCCCGGTGGTGGATGAGAAGGCGCTGATTGAGGCCCTGCAAAACGGTGAGATCCATGCCGCAGGTCTGGACGTGTTTGAGCAGGAGCCGCTGCCGGTGGATTCGCCACTGCTTTCGCTGCCTAACGTGGTTGCCCTGCCCCACATCGGCTCAGCCACCCATGAGACGCGCTACAACATGGCGGCCACCGCGGTTGATAATCTGATTGCCGCATTAGGTGGAAAGGTGGAGATAAACTGCGTGAACCCGCAGGTGCAACGGTAGAAACGAAAAAACCCGCCAGAAGGCGGGTTTTTAAATTCTTTGCTACTGGGTTGGAAGCTTACAGGCTTACAACGTTACCAGCTGCTGGGCCTTTAGCGCCGCTTTCGATGGTGAAGGACACTTTCTGACCTTCGTCCAGAGATTTGTAGCCATCGTTCTGGATAGCAGAGAAGTGTACGAACACGTCTTTAGAGCCATCGTCAGGAGTGATGAAGCCGAAACCTTTATCAGCGTTGAACCATTTTACCAGACCAGTCATTTTAGCAGACATAGAAATTACCTTATTAACAAATATATTGTGCCTTCCGGCTTGATGGATTGCGTTACAGATTTTTAAGCGATGAAGGAAGGGTCACAACGAAGGGTATCTATGGATAACAATCTGGACTGCTTTACTAAACTGCTTTAGGTCTGTGTAACAAACCGACGGGGATAGTTATACCGATGTGGTAGAGGAATGACAAGCGTTATTTTCGCTACGCATAAAAAACCCCGCCAGAAGCGGGGTTTTTCGTCTTATTCTGTGGCAGTGACTGCCGCACTCCAGGCCTGGCTAAAGGCCTGATGCTGGGAGGCCAGCGGCCCAATCAGCGTATTGTACTGGCTTGCCTGCTGCGAGGTCGGGAACTGAATACCGTTGGCAACAAAGCTCACCTGCGTATTCTGCTGGGCGATAAAGTCACCCACCTGGACCAGCTGCTGCGTGAAGATTTGCGCGGCTGGAATCAACGGCTGCAGTGCTTCAGACGGTTTGGTCACCACTTTCTCATACACTTTGTCGAAGACCGGTTTGAGATCGTCGCCCTGCTTCAGCGCAGAACGTGACGCGTCAGCCTGCATTTTCGCATTTTGCAACTGCTGGCTCAGCACGCCAAGCGCACCGTTGGACTGGCGCAGCGGTTCACGTTGCGTCATATAATCCTGTGGAACGCGGATGGCGTTCACGCTATCCACTACCGGGCGGATACCGGAATCCATCGCCTGGCTCACCTGCTGTGAATAACCATAAAGAATGGCGTAATCGGACACGAAGGGGCCAAACTGTTTTTTCTGATCCGCAGTCAGCGTCGGCAACCGCTCGCCGCTGCGCATCACTGTATTCTGCAGAAAATCGATAAACGCTTTGCGCTGATCGCCTTCTTTATCAAAACACCCACTCAGGCTAACAACCATCAACAACGCCGCAATAGGCGCAAACCAGCGAGAGCAGGACTTTCCTGTCGCCATTTTATTACTCCTTTCACCCAAAAAAGCGCACACCGGCACACGCGTGCCCGACGCTGACAAGGATAGTCCAGGTCAGCCTTGCAAGATACTCTTTTCATGCAAAACGGCTATTGCCGATTTATTTCTTATCATTTACAAAAAAATACCTGGCGAAGCCGACATATGACTAATCAGGGAATTAGCATAACTCTCCATATTGCTGAATCGGATACAGCGATCGTTACCGCACGATTAATCACACCCGTGACGATCCTGGGTTGGTATTAGGGACTATTCTTAATTGGCTCTCTGATGTTCTTGATCACGATGTGAGATTTAAGAGGAGTCCTCAATGGAATATAAAGATCCTGAGTTTGAACTGCTGAGCAGTCTGGAACAGATCATTTTTAAAGATGTACCGCAGACGATTACCCTGCAACAAAAATCCAATCCCTTTACAGAATATGAGCAATTGCGCAAAGGGACAGGACTGAAAACCGAAGAATTCGCCAGAGCGATGGGTGTCAGCGTGGCTATGGTGCAGGAGTGGGAGTCAAAACGTGAGAAACCCACCCCAACCGAGTTAAGGCTGATGCGCCTGATTCAGGCCAACCCTGCACTCAGCAAACAGATAGCGTAGTGAAGATTGAATGCCCCCGCCTTTGCGGGGGCTTGTGTTTTACAGGCTATCACAACGCCAACCCGCCTCTTCCCACACCAGCTCATGCGTTAACGTTAAGCCGCTTAAAAACGCCTCATCGTGTGATACCACCAGCAGTGCCCCAGGGAAACCGGCCAGCGCCGCTTCAATGGCCTGGACTGAAGCCAGATCCAGATGGTTGGTCGGTTCATCCAGCAGCAGAAGCTGCGTGGCCTCCGCGCGCCACAGCACGCAGGCCAGGGCAGCCTTAAGACGCTCACCGCCGCTGAGCGCCGCCAATGGGAGCATCACTTTGTCAGCTCCCAGTTGAAGCTGCGCCAGACGGGTTCGCAATACCCCCTCTTCCAGAGGGGTATGACTCAAATTGAGATGCGTCATGACCGACTGCGAGAGATCGAGCCGGGAGAGATGCTGGTCGAGATAAGCACAGCTAACGGAGACCTTACAGGTACCCGAACGGGGAGTCATCTCGCCGAGGATAGTTTTTAACAGCGTCGATTTTCCGCAGCCGTTCGGTCCCTTTAACGCCACGCGCATCGGTCCGTCCATACGCCAGGTAAGCGGTGGAACAGGCACATGCGGCAGCACCAGATCCTCCAGCACCAGTACCTGCTTGCCCTCCGGGACCTGACTCCCCGGCAGAGTGAACATCACCGGGTTATCGTCTTCAACCCGCTCACGCGCCTTGTTAACCGCGGCGTTCAGCGCTTCATTCTGCTCGCTGTGCTGTTTTTTCCAGGTGCCGATACGTTCCTTTGCCGCGCCTTTATATTTGACCCGCTCAAACGACGCGATATTCAGGGTATCGACGGTGCGTAACGTCTTTGCCGACCGCCGCTGGCTGTCATCATGCTCTTTTTGCATGCGTGCGCGGGTGCGTTTGCGCTCGGTTGCCGCATGTTCCAGCGCAGCGCGGGCCGCCTGCTGTTCGGCATCGCGCTGGGCTTGATAATCCGCATAATTTCCGCCGTAGCTGCGCAGACCCGAGGCGCTCAGCTCAAGGATACGGGGTACCTGAGCCAGTAACTCACGGTCATGGGAGGCCACCAGTACGCCGCCCTGATACCGACTCAACTGGTCGTAGAACCACGCCCGGCCTTGTCGATCCAGGTGGTTAGTAGGCTCGTCCAGCAGCATGAAATCCGCATCAGCCGTAAACGCCCCGCACAGCAGGGCACGAATGCGCTCGCCGCCGCTGAGTTCACCGGCAGGTTTATCCGGATCAAACGGTGGGAGCTTCGCATTGATAAACGCTTCGCTCAGACGTTCGGCTATATCCCAGTAACCGTCGAGCAACGCCAGATCGTCGGGCTGGTAATCGCCGCTGTCGATGCGCTTACGCGCCGCAAAAATCGCGTCATATCCGAGCAATTCAGCCAGCGTCGTCTGCGAAAAAATGACGTGCTGCTGCGCCACCCAGGCATGCGAGCCAAAGCGTTCGATATGACCGGTAGCCGGTTCGTCCAGCCCCGCCAGCAAGCGCAGCAGACGCGTTTTTCCGCTGCCGTTGCGGCCAACCAGCGCGCACAGGGAGGGTTCCAGCGAAAGATTCAGCGGACCAAAAAGGGTATCGCCCGTCGGAAACTGACAGGTGACCTGATGCAAAATAAAAGAAGGGGACTGCGCAAAATGAGCCATAAGCACTCCTGAATGAAATCAAAACATCCCCTGCCGACGCGATGGCGTTTAGCAAGGATCGAAATTCATCAGTCGTGTTTGTTCATTTTTGGGGGGCGCTCCAGCGCGAGAAAGTTAACGGGGATAAGGATAGCGGTAATGGGTTGACGGTTTCAAGGTTAAATTTTGGACGACTTATACTCCCTCTCCCTTTGGGCTGAGGGATCCCCACAAATTAATGCGAGCAGTGAACAATCCCCTCGCCCCTTTGGGGAGAGGGTTAGGGTGAGGGGGAGCATACGGCTCTGGTGGTCATTCCGTTCACTTTATGTTCCTTGCTACTCTGTAACGACAATACCCGTGAACGTACCAGGGTGGCTCAGTCGCCACCACCCTGGCTACCCGGGCTCCCGGCGGTAAATCGCCGCTACGCGGTACCTTCGGCTTATTCCTTCCGGCTTATCGGGGACGGGCGGAGGTAACATCCCTGTAAAGCCCGCCCTCTCGGCGCATCCATGCGCCTCGCCCCGGCCTACAGGAAACGCCTCAGCGATTTACAGCCGGACCATAGCGTCGCTGTAAGACCTCTGCCCGCAGTATGCTTTTCATTGCGGTAATTTTGCGAGTCTCTTTCCAGAAATGGTAATATCCTCAGTGGCATAGCTCAAATCTGTTGCCGCCTGTTTTGATGAGCAGTAAGTTCTCTTCGCACCTGCAAAATCAGGTGCCGGGTTTAGCATCCCAGCTTATCTTATCGGCGGCACATTTTGTGCAGCATGCTTTGCTACATCTCAATGGTGGGCTGAGCAGGGGCATCGAAAGATGCGCCGGTATCCGATAAGGCCGGTAATGCTAACTCTGTTCAGTCCACCACCAGCGAAGTTAGCATTTCCGGTGGTGGAAGCTTTATCACTTATCGGAGGCTGCCAATATGGCTACTACCCCAACCCACGCTCATTCTTTATTCACCCTGCCCTTCAACCACACCACCGACTTCACCGAACTGGCGGATAACTGCGAACGTTTTACCGACGCACTGGTTGATTGCGAAGAACCCGCCCCAAAAATGGCGCTTTACGGCAGACTTTTTGCCTGTCTGAATCTTCTGCAACCCGCGCTTCTGGATCCTGTTCCGGACGCTTTAAAAGCCCGCCTGACCGTGAAGGAACTCCCGTCACGCGTTCCGGCTTTTGAACCCGAGTGCGATCAGCTGGGGCGCTACTGTCAGGAGATTACGCAGTTGCTGATGAACGGCACACTGCCGCGACAATCTGCAATCGTGATGGAAGATTTGCTGTGTGAACTGGTCAGCTACTTTGCCGATACGCTGAAGGCACCGCGCTGGCTGCAGACGGATGAAGGTACAGTCGCGATCGGCTAAACCTGCCGGATGACGCTGCGCTTATCCGGCCTACAAAAGATCCATAAAAAAACCCGCCGAAGCGGGTTTTTAGCATTTGTAACAACGGGCACATTACTGCAGCAGCGAAATATCCGCCACGCGCAGGAACAGCTCACGCAGTTTCTCGAGCATAGAGAGACGGTTAATACGCAGCTCTTTATCTTCTACGTTTACCATCACCTTCTCGAAGAAGGCGTCGATAACGTCACGCAGCTCGGCCAGCTCCACCAGCGCTTCCTGGTAGCGACCTTCCGCGAAGTACGGCTCGAGCTTGTCGCGCAGCACCACAACCTGCATCGCCAAGGCGATCTCTTCCGGCTCTTTCAGCGTCGCGGCGTTTACGCGCTCGTTCAGCGTCTCGTCGGATTTCGCCAGAATGTTGGATACACGCTTGTTGGCCGCGGCCAGGGCAGATGCCGCTTCCAGCGTACGGAAGTGGGAAACCGCCTTCATACGCGCATCGAAATCAGCCGGACGGGTCGGACGACGCGCCAGCACCGCCTGAATTGTGTCAACGGTGTAACCTTCGTCCTGATACCAGGCGCGGAAACGACCGAGCATGAAGTCGATGACGTCATCCACCACGTTCGCGTTGGTCAGCTTGTCGCCGTACAGACGCACCGCTTCTTCGGTCAGGGTCTGCAGATCCAGGTTCAGGTTCTTTTCAACGATGATACGCAGCACGCCCAGCGCAGCACGACGCAGCGCAAACGGGTCTTTGTCGCCTTTCGGATGCTGACCGATACCAAAGATACCCGCCAGGGTGTCCATCTTATCGGCAATCGCTACGGCACAGGCAACCGGGTTGGACGGCAGTTCGTCACCCGCAAAGCGCGGCTGATACTGCTCGTTCAGGGCCACAGCCACGTCTTCCGCTTCGCCATCGTGACGCGCGTAGTGCATGCCCATCACGCCCTGGGTGTCGGTAAATTCGAACACCATGTTGGTCATCAGGTCGCACTTGGACAGCAGACCCGCACGCGTCGCGTGGTTAACGTCCGCACCAATTTCACGGGCAATCCAGCCGGACAGCTCCGCGATACGGTCGGTCTTGTCGCGCAGCGTACCCAGCTGCTGCTGGAACAGCACGGTCTGCAGGCGCGGCAGGTTATCTTCCAGACGTTTTTTACGGTCGGTATTGAAGAAGAACTCGGCATCCGCCAGACGTGGACGCACGACCTTCTCGTTACCGGAGATAATCTGGATCGGATCTTTCGATTCGATGTTCGCCACGAAGATGAAGTTCGGCAGCAGCTTGCCGTCGTTGGCGTAGACCGGGAAATACTTCTGGTCACCCTTCATGGTGTACACCAGCGCTTCAGCCGGTACGGCCAGGAATTTCTCTTCAAACTTCGCGGTCAGCACAACCGGCCATTCAACCAGAGAGGTCACTTCTTCCAGCAGGCTTTCGCTCAGGTCGGCGTTACCGCCAATCTGGCGCGCCGCTTCTTCGGCGTCCGCTTTGATTTTGGCTTTACGCTGTTCGTAGTCGGCAATAACTTTACCGCGCTCCAGCAGGATTTGCGGATACTGGTCGGCATTGTCGATAGTGAACTCAGGCTCGCCCATAAAGCGGTGGCCGCGGATCACGCGATCGGACGCCACGCCCAGAATGGTGGCCGGAATAACGGTGTCGCCCAGCAGCAGGGTCACGGTGTGAACCGGACGCACGAAGTGCACGTCAGACGCGCCCCAGCGCATCAGCTTAGGAATCGGCAGCTTCGCCAGAGACGTGGCAATCATGTCCGGCAGCAGCGCTTCCGCGCTTTCGCCCTTCACGTGCGCACGGTACAGCAGCCACTCGCCTTTATCCGTGGTCAAACGCTCGGCCTGATCAACGGTGATGCCGCAGCCGCGCGCCCAGCCTTCAGCCGCTTTGCTCGGTTTGCCTTCCGCGTCAAAGGCCTGGGCAATCGCCGGGCCACGTTTTTCGACTTCGCGATCCGGCTGAGACGCCGCCAGATTTGCCACTTTCAGCGCCAGACGGCGCGGTGCAGCAAACCACTCAATGTTACCGTGTGCCAGGCCAGCGTTATCCAGCTCGGCAGTCACGTTCGCAGCGAAAGATTCAGCCAGGCTGCGCAGGGCTTTTGGTGGCAGCTCTTCGGTGCCGATTTCCACCAGGAAAGTTTTCTCAGACATGGCCGCCTCTTATTTGTTTCGGTTGCACATCGGGAAGCCAAGGGCTTCACGGGACGCGTAGTAAGCTTCTGCAACGGCTTTGGTCAGGGTACGAATACGCAGGATGTAGCGCTGACGTTCAGTCACGGAGATGGCTTTGCGGGCGTCCAGCAGGTTGAAGCTGTGGGCGGCCTTCAGAATACGCTCGTAGGCAGGCAGCGGCAGCGGAGTCTCCAGCGCCAGCAGCTGCTGCGCTTCTTTCTCATACTGCTCGAAGCAGGTGAACAGGAAGTCCACGTCCGCGTATTCGAAGTTATAGGTGGATTGCTCCACTTCGTTCTGATGGAACACGTCGCCGTAGGTGGTTTTACCCAGCGGGCCGTCGCTCCAGACCAGGTCGTAAACGCTGTCTACGCCCTGAATGTACATCGCCAGACGTTCCAGACCGTAGGTGATTTCACCGGTGATCGGCTTACATTCCAGACCACCCACCTGCTGGAAGTAGGTGAACTGGGTCACTTCCATGCCGTTCAGCCACACTTCCCAACCCAGACCCCAGGCACCCAGCGTTGGGTTTTCCCAGTTATCTTCCACGAAACGGATGTCGTGGATGGTTGGATCCATACCCAGCTCTTTCAGCGACCCGAGGTACAGTTCCTGAATGTTGTCGGGTGATGGCTTAATCACCACCTGGAACTGATAGTAATGCTGCAGACGGTTCGGGTTCTCACCGTAACGACCATCGGTCGGACGACGGGAAGGCTGCACATAAGCAGTCGCCATTGGCTCTGGACCCAACGCGCGTAAGCTGGTCATCGGGTGTGAAGTGCCGGCGCCGACTTCCATGTCCAAAGGTTGAACAATGGTACAGCCCTGACGAGCCCAGTAATCCTGTAAGGTCAGGATCAGGCCCTGGAAGGTCTTGGTATCAAACTTTTGCATAGTATTTCGTGCTGGATACGTGTGGTTTTAAATGGAAGGGACCAGTATACCCGCTGGCTGCAAGATATACAGTACGAAACGGGGTTGTTTAGGGAAAATTGGGAAATAAGCCTTGCAGCCAGAACGCTGACGACGTCTGGCTGTTGATTATACGAGCAGGCTAGCGCATGGAGAGGTGTAAAAACTGACCGTCCGCATCAAACGAGCAGACAAAGCCCTCTTTGCGCGACGTATGGCCCCGCAGCTCATAGCTGCCCTGAAAACGTTCAAAGCCGGTAACGTCAATTTTCTGCACGTCCGAGTTATAGCGTCGAGCGGCCCGATCTTTACAGAGCGCTTCCATATTCAGTGAACGTTCCGGGCTCATTTTACCCTGCTGCGCTTTTTGCACAGGGGCTTCCTGTGGCGCACTGCATCCCGCCAGGATCAACAGCAGAAAGAGTGACGCCACACGCTTCATCATCATTTTTATTACCGCCCTGGTCAGTGGCTGTTATTTTTAGTATCAACGCTTTTATAGATTATGGTCCGGCATTCTGCGAATCTCGTGGCCTCCCGACAAGCCTGCGGAATAAAACTCAGAATTTTCCAAACGAAGACATTTGGACAATGGGAGTCACACTCAATTTACAGGGAATACGAGGAACTGATGCAGTCAAAAATTAACTGGATTGATAACCTGCGAGGAATAGCCTGTCTGATGGTGGTCATGATCCACACGACGACCTGGTATGTCACGAATGCGCACAGCATCAGCCCCGTTAACTGGGATATCGCCAATATTCTCAACTCTGCGTCACGCGTCAGCGTGCCGCTGTTCTTTATGATTTCCGGCTTTCTCTTTTTTGGCGAACGCAGCGCGCAGCCGAGGCACTTCATTCGCATCGCGGCCTGCCTGGGGTTCTACAGTGCCGTTGCCTTGCTCTATATCACTCTGTTCACCTCAATAAACGCCGGACTATCGCTGAAATACGTGCTGCAAAAACCGGTGTTCTACCACCTGTGGTTCTTCTTCGCCATTATCGTTATCTATCTGGTCTCCCCGCTCATCCAGGTAAAAAACGTCAGCGGTAAAATGCTGCTGGCCCTGATGGTGGTGGCTGGCATTATTGCCAACCCGAATACGCTCTCACAGAAAATCGACGGATTTGAGTGGCTGCCGGTCAATCTCTATATCAACGGCGATACTTTTTACTACGTGCTTTACGGCATGCTGGGGCGTGCCATCGGGATGATGGATACGCAAAAACGCGGTCTGAACTGGCTCTGCGGGGCGCTGTTTATCGCTGGGGTGGCGGTGATTTCACGCGGGACGCTGCACGAGCTGCAGTGGCGCGGCAATTTTGCCGATACCTGGTATCTGTATTGCGGGCCGATGGTCTTTATCTGTGCCGTCTCGCTGCTCACGCTCGCCAAAAACACCCTGAACGCGCGTCCCGTGCCCGTGCTGAGTCTTATCTCGCAGCACTCTCTCGGGATTTACGGTTTTCACGCGCTGGTGATCCACGCGCTGCGCACGAGAGGCATTGAGCTAAAAAGCTGGCCGGCGCTGGATATCGTCTGGATTTTTGCCGCCACGCTGGCGATCAGCCTGCTGCTGTCGATGCTGCTGCAAAAAATCGACGCTCGCCGCTTCGTCAGCTAATGCTTCGCTGCCGGGCGCGATGGTACTGGCGCGGGGAGGAAAACCCTGCCGCCAGTGAAGCCTGCTCCACGCCGCGCCCCTGCAATAGCCATTGCTCCGCCACCGCCAGACGCAGCTGCTCCAGATAATCGCGAACGCTAATCCCTAAATGTGACTGGAAAAGCCGGGTGAGATGACGCGGGCTAACGTGCGCCAGTGCGGCAATGTCAGGCAAACTCCACGTTTTATGCGGCTCGGCGGTGAGCGCATCCTGCGCCCGATGAATCGCCGGATGAAGATGATTGCGGTAGCGTAGCCACGGAGATAGCTGGGGATCGTCACCGGAACGGCGGAACCAGACCACCATCTCACGCGCCACGGTCAGCGCCTTTTCGGGGCCGCACAGGCGGTTAATCATATGCAGCGCCAGATCGATGCCCGACGTGATCCCCGCGCTGGTCCAGATGTTCTCGTCCTGCACAAAGATGCGGTTTTCTTTAATCGTCGCCGTGGGGGCTGCGGTGCGTAAACGGCTGATAACGTCATGGTGGGTTGTACACTGCCGGTTGTTCAGCAGGCCCGATTTCGCAGCCAGCAGCGCGCCTGAACAGACGCACATCACCGTGATATCCCGGCGCTGAATGACCGGCTGCAGGCGCATCAGCCAGTGCTGGATCTGTAGCGCCTGTGGTGTCGAAAACTGACTGCGGGAGTCGCTCACGCCGGGCAATACCAGCAGGCTCCCCTCAGGAAGCCTTTCCGGTAACGGCTGGATGCCGCTCATCGTCAGGCCTATCGACGTCGGAACCTCCGGTTGCGGGCCGATGTAATGCAGACGAAACGCGTCGCCAGCCAGCACAAAGGTCTCTGCCGGGCCGGTCATGTCTAATGACAGCACACCGGGCAACATCACGAACCAAACGTCGATGCTCATTACAGGGACTCCAGCGTCTCCGCTACCGTTTTAATCTCGGCAAAACGCCCCGAAAGTACCGTCTCGGTACGATGGCGAATTTCCGCTGCGCTAAGGGTAATGCCCCTGTACGTCATCGGAAACGTCAGCGTTGCCTCACTGACAAAGGTCACAGCATAACCCAGATCGGATGCCACCCGGGCGGTGGTTTCGCAGCATTGCTCAGTGCGAATGCCGCAGATAATCAGCTGGTTGATATCACGCTCGCGCAGCCAGCGATCGAGCCCGGTATCCGTGAAGGCATTATGGACGTGTTTCTGGAAAACCACATCCGGCTGATGACGTAAAAAGGCCATCGGTTTGACAAAGCCGCTCTCCAGGGTAAAGGGACCGTCTTCATCCACATGAAAAATATCAACGACCGGAATACCGCGCGCCTGGCAGCCTTCAATCAGCCCCAGCATCGCCTGCTGAAAGGCAGGAATGTCGTCCTCCTGCCAGTAATTGCGGTGGTGAAATGACTGCTGAGTATCAATATTGATGAGTGAAATGCGTGACATGATGGATCTCCTTGCCAGTGGGTGTAACACCATACTGGCAAGGAAATAAAGGCACGCACAGACCAAAAAAGGACATCCTCGTGCCTCTCCCGGACAAGCGTTTTTACGACATCAGCGGCAGCAGCAGCTGGTAGATTTTGCGGAACACGTCGCGCCTTTCCGCGTATCGCGCATGGCGCACCGCGTCAGGTACATGCGCCTGTTCAAGCGTAAGCTGCGGCAACAGTTGCGAAAGCGGTTGTTCCGGATGAATGGCTATCTGCGCCAGACGCGCGGCGCCGAGCGCGGGGCCAACATCTCCTCCCGTGCGGAAATCCAGCTGCAAACCGCTGATATCCGAGAGCATCTGTCGCCAGTAAGGGCTTCGCGCACCGCCGCCAATCAGGGTGACGCTCGTCGGTTTCAGGCCGCAGTCGTGCACCACGTCCATCCCGTCGGCCAGGGCATATCCCACGCCTTCCAGAACCGCACGCGCCAGTTCTGCCGGGCCATGCTGATGGGTTAAGCCAAAGAACACCCCTTTCGCTTCCGGGTTGTTGTGCGGCGTACGTTCGCCGGAAAGATACGGTAAAAACCAGACGGTACCCGCAGCATCATCCGCCTGCTGCGCCGCAGAAATGAGCGCCGGAACGTCGGCCATGCCGGTGAGTTTTGCCGCCCAGTCCAGGCAGGACGCCGCGCTGAGCATCACCGACATCAAATGCCATTTACCCGGAAGGGCATGACAGAAACTGTGCACAGCGCTTTCGGGATTACTGCGATATCCATCGCTGACGGCAAAATAGACGCCAGACGTTCCCAGCGACAGCATCGCCTGGCCCGCCTCAACCATGCCGACACCGACAGCACCCGCGGCATTGTCGCCACCTCCAGCCACCACCGGTACGGCAGGCATATTCCAGCGTTCTGCAACGTCTGGCAGCAGTGCGCCCGTCACCTCACAGCCTTCGAACAGCGCGGGCATGTGTTCACGGGTCAGATGGCAGGCATCCAGCATCGCCTCGCTCCAGTCGCGCTTCGCCACGTCGAGCCACATGGTGCCTGCGGCATCGGACATGTCGGAGGCAAAATCGCCCGTCATACGAAAGCGCAGATAGTCTTTCGGCAGCAGGACTTTCGCCACCTGACGGAAAATCTCCGGCTCGTGTCGCTGCACCCACAGCAGCTTGGGCGCGGTAAAGCCGGGCATCATCAGGTTGCCGGTAATCTCACGAGACGTGGGTACACGCGCCTCAAGAAGCGCGCACTCTTCTGCACAGCGGCCATCGTTCCAGAGAATGGCGGGTCGCAACACGCGATGCTCGCTGTCCAGCAGCGTAGCGCCGTGCATTTGTCCGGCAATCCCCAGCGCTTTCACGTCGCGCAGGCTGTGCTGCTCGCCTAAGGTTTTGATTGCGCGATCCGTCGCCTGCCACCACTGCTCCGGATCCTGTTCCGACCACAGCGGATGCGGACGTGAAACCTGCAGCGTTTCCGTCTGCGTTGCTAACACGTCGCCCTGTTCGCTTAACAGGATGGCTTTCACACCCGATGTGCCAAGATCGATCCCGATATACATTACGGTGACTCCTTTAACAGAAATGCCCGGTGGCGCTAACGCTTACCGGGCCTGGGTGCTGTTATTTATCGAACAGGTAGTGATTGACCAGATTTTCCAGCAGTTCCTGATGCCCGCTCTGGTGCTGCGGCGCCAGCAGATGTTGTTCAGCGTACTTCGCGATCTCCGCAAGTGATAACTGACCTTTCAAAATTTGCTGGCCCAGCTCACTGTTCCAGCCGCTGTAACGCTTCGCCACGCGTTTATCGAGCTCGCCGTCTTCAATCATACGTGCCGCCACTTTCAGCGCCAGCGCCATGGTGTCCATCGCGCCAATGTGGCCGTAGAACAGATCGTATTTGTCGGTGCTCTGGCGACGCACTTTGGCATCAAAGTTCAGGCCGCCGGTAGTGAAACCGCCCGCTTTGATGATTTCGTACATTACCAGCGCATTCTCTTCCACGCTGTTCGGGAACTGGTCGGTGTCCCAGCCCAGCTGCGCGTCGCCGCGGTTAGCATCGACCGAGCCGAAGATGCCCAGCGCAATCGCAGACGCGATCTCGTGGTGGAAAGAGTGGCCCGCCAGCGTGGCGTGGTTGGCTTCAATGTTAACTTTGATCTCTTTTTCCAGACCGAACTGCTTCAGGAAACCATACACCGTCGCCACGTCATAGTCATACTGGTGCTTCGTCGGTTCTTGCGGCTTCGGCTCAATCAGCAGCGTGCCGCGGAAGCCGATTTTGTGCTTATGGTCGACAACCATCTGCATAAAGCGGCCAATCTGCTCGCGCTCCTGACGCAGATCGGTGTTGAGCAGGGTTTCA
This sequence comes from Enterobacter pseudoroggenkampii, assembly GCF_026420145.1. Lineage (NCBI taxonomy): Bacteria > Pseudomonadati > Pseudomonadota > Gammaproteobacteria > Enterobacterales > Enterobacteriaceae > Enterobacter > Enterobacter pseudoroggenkampii. The sequence continues at coordinate 223,782 of NZ_JAPMLV010000003.1, read as the reverse complement.
TAGCCTTCACGTCCGCCCCACAGGACATAGTTTTCACCGCCCAACTGATGCGTGGCGTTCATTGCCGTCACCACCTGTGTGGCCGCCCAGCTAAACACTTCTGGATCCGGGTTGGTTGCCGCGCCCGCGCCGTAGCGAGGGTTAGTAAAGCAGTTTGCCGTGCCCCACAGCAGCTTCACGCCGCTTTGCTGCTGTTTCGCCGCCAGCACATCCACCATCTGCGCAAAGTTGTTCAGATACTCTTTCAGCGATGCGCCTTCCGGTGACACGTCCACGTCATGGAAACAGTAGTACGGCACGTTCAGCTTGTGGAAGAACTCAAACGCGACATCGGCTTTGCGTTTCGCCAGTTCAATGGCCTCACCCGGCTGCTGCCACGGGCGGTCAAAGGAACCCACGCCGAACATATCGGCGCCGTTCCAGCAGAAGGTATGCCAGTAACAGGCGGCAAAGCGCAGATGATCTTCCATGCGCTTACCCAGCACCAGCTCATCCGGATTGTAGTGACGAAATGCTAAAGGATTGGTCGTTTTTGGGCCTTCGTAACGAACACGATCGAGTTGGTCGAAATAAGCTTGCATATTGAGCTCCATAATCAGGGTATGCGGCGAGTCATTGATACAGGAGTAATAGTGAATAGACATTTTGGGTTGCTCAATTACGTTATTTCACACTGCTATTGAGAGAATGCACAACTGTGCGCTGGCTCGCAAAATAATGCGCAGACAAACTATTTTTCGGCGCGTATTCCAGAATCACATGTAATTAAGACGTTACGTATTTTAAAATCCGATCGCGGTCATAAATTCAGAAATAAACCAAATATCATAATGAGAAGATAAAAATCTGTAATTGCCAGCCCGCCTTTCCGCGTTAAAAATTTGCTGCGTCTCAGCAGTGAATGTTTCTTTTATCTCAGCAACACATACCCCTACAAAAAGGCCTAATAATTATGAAGATAAAGAACCTGACTCTAACGCTCTGCTCTATGCTCCTCCTTGCAAGCTTTGCAGGACATGCCAAAGAGGTCAAAATTGGCATGGCGATTGACGACCTGCGTCTGGAGCGCTGGCAAAAAGATCGCGATATTTTTGTTAAAAAAGCAGAATCCCTCGGCGCCAGCGTGTTTGTTCAGTCGGCTAACGGCAACGAAGAAACACAAATGTCGCAGATCGAGAATATGATCAACCGTGGCGTCGATGTGCTGGTCATTATCCCCTATAACGGCCAGGTATTAAGTAACGTGGTGAAAGAAGCCAAACAGGAAGGCATAAAAGTGCTGGCCTATGACCGCATGATTAATAATGCGGACATTGATTATTATATTTCGTTCGACAATGAAAAAGTCGGGGAATTACAGGCGCAAAGCCTGATCGACAAAGTACCTCAGGGCAATTATTTCCTGATGGGCGGCTCTCCGGTGGATAACAACGCCAAACTGTTCCGCGAAGGACAAATGAAGGTCCTTAAGCCGTATATCGACAACGGGAAAATTAAAGTGGTCGGGGATCAGTGGGCCGACGGCTGGCTGCCAGAAAACGCGCTGAAGATTATGGAAAACGCGCTGACGGCCAACAACAACAAAATTGATGCGGTTGTGGCCTCCAACGATGCCACCGCAGGCGGTGCTATCCAGGCCCTGAGTGCACAGGGGCTGGCCGGTAAAGTCGCCATTTCAGGACAGGATGCCGATCTGGCTGGCGTAAAACGCATTATCGCAGGCACCCAAACCATGACGGTCTACAAACCGATTACCCAGTTGGCCAATACGGCGGCGGAAATCGCCGTAGAGCTGGGCAATGGCAAACAGCCTAAAGCAGACGCAACGCTGAATAACGGGCTGAAAGACGTTCCGGCTCGCCTGCTCACACCGATTGAAGTCAACAAAGAGAACATTGACGCCACCGTGGTTAAAGACGGTTTCCACAAGAAGAGCGAACTGTAATCCGGCGCGGCCCCTGCTCTGCGGGGGCGCATCACGTTGTACTGTTCTTCCCTCGGGTTATGTGGAGCGGTTATGCCTTATTTACTTGAAATGAAAAGCATCACCAAACGCTTCGGCACGGTGAAAGCCGTCGACAACGTCAGCCTCCGGTTGAACCCCGGCGAAGTGGTTTCGCTGTGCGGTGAGAACGGTTCGGGCAAGTCGACGCTGATGAAAGTGTTGTGCGGGATCTACCCACACGGCAGCTACGAAGGCGAAATCGTCTTTGCCGGTGAAGTTATCCAGGCGACACACATCCGCGATACCGAACGCAAAGGCATCGCCATCATCCACCAGGAGCTGGCGCTGGTGAAGCATCTCACCGTGCTGGAGAACATTTTCCTCGGGGCCGAAATTTCCCGCCACGGCGTGCTGGATTACGACACCATGACGCTCCGCTGCGAAAAGCTGCTGGCGCAGGTGAGCCTCAACATTTCACCGGATACCCGCGTGGGGGATCTGGGCCTCGGGCAACAGCAGCTGGTCGAAATCGCGAAAGCGCTCAATAAACAGGTCAGACTGTTGATCCTTGATGAGCCAACGGCCTCGCTCACCGAACAGGAAACTGCGGTTCTGCTCAATATCATCCGCGATCTGCAAAATCACGGCATCGCCTGCATCTATATTTCGCACAAGCTGAACGAGGTTAAAGCCATTTCGGACACCATCTGCGTAATCCGAGACGGGCAGCACATCGGCACGCGTGAAGCCGCCGGGATGAGCGAAGATGACATCATCACCATGATGGTGGGCCGCGAGCTGACGGCACTCTACCCGAATGAGCCCCACGCAACAGGTGATGAAGTGCTGCGCGTGGAAAATCTGACCGCGTGGCATCCCGTTAACCGCCACATCAAGCGTGTGAATAACGTCTCGTTTTCTCTGCACAGCGGCGAAATTCTCGGTATTGCCGGGTTAGTCGGCGCCGGGCGCACGGAGGCCGTACAGTGTCTGTTTGGCGTGTGGCCGGGACGCTGGGAGGGCACGATTTATATCGACGGCCAGCCGGTGAAAATCGACAACTGCCAGCAGGCGATTGCCCGCGGCATTGCCATGGTGCCGGAAGACCGCAAAAAAGACGGTATCGTGCCGGTTATGGCGGTGGGGAAAAATATTACGCTTGCGGCGCTCGATCGGTTCTCCGGCGCGTTGAGCAGCCTGGACGATGCCGCCGAGCAGCAGTGCATTCTCCAGTCACTTGCCCGGCTGAAGGTCAAAACCTCCTCACCAGAACTGGCCATTGGCCGTCTGAGCGGCGGCAACCAGCAGAAGGCGATTCTGGCGCGCTGCCTGCTTCTCAATCCACGCATTCTAATCCTTGATGAGCCCACGCGCGGGATTGATATCGGTGCCAAATATGAAATCTACAAACTGATTAATCAGCTTGTACAGCAAGGGATTGCCGTCATTGTCATTTCGTCTGAGTTACCCGAAGTGCTCGGCCTGAGCGACCGCGTGCTGGTCATGCACGAGGGAAAACTGAAAGCCAACCTGATTAACCAGAACCTGACGCAGGAGCAGGTGATGGAAGCCGCTTTAAGGAGCGAACGTCATGTCGAAAAGCAATCCGTCTGATATCAAAGTCGCCGTTCCGACGCCCGGTGCGTTCGCGGGGCTAAAAGCGCTTAACCTGCAGGTTTTCGTGATGATCGCGGCGATTATCGTCATCATGCTGTTCTTTACCTGGATGACCGATGGCTCGTACTTAAGCGCGCGTAACGTCTCCAACCTGCTCCGCCAGACCGCCATCACCGGCATTCTCGCCGTGGGCATGGTGTTCGTGATTATCTCCGCGGAAATCGACCTGTCGGTTGGTTCGATGATGGGGCTCCTCGGCGGCGTGGCGGCGATTTTTGACGTCTGGCTCGGCTGGCCGCTGCCGCTGACCGTGGCGGTCACGCTGGTATTGGGGCTGGTACTGGGAGCCTGGAACGGCTGGTGGGTAGCCTACCGTAAAGTGCCGTCGTTCATCGTCACCCTGGCAGGGATGCTGGCCTTCCGCGGGATCTTAATCGGCATCACCAACGGCACTACCGTCTCCCCGACCAGTGCAGCCATGTCGCAGATTGGCCAGAGTTATCTCTCAGATAGCGTGGGTTTTACCCTCGGTGTGATTGGGTTACTGGCCTTTGTTGCGTGGCAGTGGCGTGGACGTATGCGCCGTCAGGCGCTGGGGCTGGCGTCGCCAGCATCCACGTCGGTAGTGGGACGTCAGGCGCTCACGGCGGTCATTGTGCTGGGCGCCATCTGGCTTTTAAACGACTATCGCGGTGTCCCGACCCCTGTCCTGCTGCTGGCGCTTTTACTGCTGGGCGGCATGTTTATGGCCACTCGCACCGCGTTTGGCCGCCGTATTTATGCCATTGGCGGCAACCTTGAAGCGGCCCGCCTCTCGGGTATCAATGTCGAGCGCACCAAGCTGGCGGTCTTCGCCATTAACGGCCTGATGGTCGCTATCGCCGGATTGATCCTCAGCTCGCGTCTCGGAGCCGGCTCTCCCTCCGCCGGTAACATCGCCGAGCTGGATGCTATCGCCGCCTGCGTTATTGGCGGCACCAGCCTCGCAGGGGGTATCGGTAGCGTGGCAGGTGCGGTCATGGGGGCATTTATCATGGCGTCGTTGGATAACGGGATGAGTATGATGGACGTCCCGACGTTTTGGCAGTATATCGTCAAGGGGGCCATTCTTTTACTGGCAGTCTGGATGGACTCGGCCACCAAGCGACGGGCCTGATAACCGTATTGTGACTTAATTGGGAAGTGAGCCATGTTTGAAAAGCGTCACCGCATTACGTTGTTATTCAATGCCAACAAAGCCTACGACCGTCAGGTGGTGGAAGGCGTGGGTGAATATTTGCAGGCGTCGCAATCCGAATGGGATATTTTTATTGAAGAAGATTTTCGCACCCGTCTGGAGAACATCAAAGACTGGCTGGGCGATGGCGTCATCGCCGACTATGACGATCCCGTCATCGAGCAGCTGCTGACCGACGTCGACGTCCCGATAGTGGGCGTCGGCGGCTCCTACCATTCGCCCGAACACTATCCGCCAGTCCACTATATTGCCACCGATAACCATGCCCTGGTCGAGGCCGCCTTTCTCCATTTAAAAGAGAAAGGCGTCCATCGCTTCGCGTTTTATGGTTTACCCGCCACCAGCGCCAAGCGCTGGGCCGTTGAACGCGAACACGCGTTTTGCCAGCTGGTCGCGCAGGAGAAGTATCGCGGCGTGGTGTATCAGGGGCTGGAGACCGCGCCGGAAAACTGGCAGCACGCGCAAAACCGCCTGGCGGACTGGCTGCAAACGCTGCCGCCGCAAACCGGTATTATTGCCGTAACGGACGCCCGCGCGCGCCACGTGCTGCAGGTCTGCGAACATTTACACATTCCGGTGCCCGAAAAGCTGTGCGTGATTGGCATTGATAACGAAGAACTGACCCGCTACCTTTCCCGCGTGGCGCTCTCCTCCGTTGCCCAGGGCACGCGCCAGATGGGCTATCAGGCGGCGAAGCTGCTGCATCGCCTGCTGGATAAAGAATCTCTGCCGCTTCAGCGCCTGCTGGTGCCACCGGTTCGCGTCGTAGAACGTCGCTCGACCGATTATCGCTCCTTAAGCGACCCGGCCGTCATTCAGGCCATGCACTATATTCGCAACCACGCCTGCAAAGGGATTAAGGTCGATCAGGTACTGGATTCGGTGGGCATTTCGCGTTCGAATCTGGAGAAGCGGTTCAAAGAAGAGGTGGGCGAAACTATTCATGCCGTTATCCATGCTGAAAAGCTGGAGAAAGCACGCAGCCTGCTCATCTCCACGTCGCTGTCGATCAACGAAATCTCGCAGATGTGCGGTTACCCGTCCCTGCAATATTTCTATTCGGTGTTCCGCAAAGAGTATGACACCACGCCGAAGGAGTATCGGGATCGCCACAGCGAGGTGCTGATATAGAAAAGAAAACGCCTTCCAGTGGAAGGCGTTTTTTTGAGATTACATATGGGCGGCGATTAAGCGCTGGTTATCCTGGTACATGGCGAACAGATAGTTGTTATAGCTCTGTCCCTTCGTCGAATAACCTTTCAGCTTGTGGATCATCGTACTGGCCGTCACTTCCTGGTCCGCTTTACGCAGCTGAGCGCGTGATTTACGGAACGATGAGTAGGCCGGGTGCGTATTCAGATTCACTACGTAGGCGCTGACGGAATCTTTCACAGATTCAAACTGCGAATAGCCTTTCACCTTGCCAGGGGCATTGTTACAACGACCTTTCACGCACTTCATGCCGAAAAGGTTGTTGTTGCTACGCGCAAGCTTAGAAGTCCCCCAGCCGCTTTCGGCAGCAGCCATGGTCGCAACCATGCTGCCCGGGATGATATCCACACGCTCAAGAAGAGCATTCCACGGCACACGACGGGTGTTACCGTTCCAGCTCAGCTTGTAGCGCTGCGTGATATCTTTCAGACGCGCGCGCTCTGACGGCGACCAGCGGCTATCGTACTGTTTGGAGATCAGCCAGTTACGATCCGCAGTAATCGCGGCATTTTGACTCGTGATGTAAGGCATTACCGTCCGGAGAAACGCTTTTTTCCTTGGTGTTCCGGAAGGGTATTTTCGCAAATCAGGAAGTGAACTACTCTTTGCACTATTGCGAGAATACTCTTGTTTACTGCTAACCTTACTACTTGTCGTCTTTATTACGTGGGCTTTCTTACTCGTTGTATCCGTGTGCGTCTTCGCAAGCACCTCACCCGAAAATGCCGTGGTGAGTAACATGAGTATCGCAGCCCCATATCGTCGAATGGGAGTCGATATCATTAGGTCTCCTGGTCGGATGTAATCATCCCAACACCTTATTTTTTTCACAAATTTGAGAGCGGAATCTCAAATCATATCAAAAATAGACTTCAAGAGCACGTATAGAAATAGTCCAATTCCGAAACTATGTCACCTGAAACTTGCTCATAAAAACATCATTTCTGAAAATATGTGTGCGTTCTCGCAGATAACTGCCTAATTTTGCGCAAGATCACTCATCCTCACGCATCCTCCCGGCAGAAAGCGACAGGGGATGAGTTTTTCCCCTCTGCCTGCTGGCACACTGGTCAAAAATGCCGCGACAGGAAAAAGGAATGAAACGCACCGCATTAGCCTTTCTGATGTTACCCGCACTGGCATATGCCGACTGGTCATCGCCGGGGTTTAGCGCATTTAGCGCCGAAGGCACCGGAGTCTTCACCAGCCAGGCAAAGCTTGCGAAGGGTACGCGTCCTCTTACGCTGAGTTTTGACAAGACGTGCTGGCAGCCCACAGGCGCGATAAAACTCAATGAGATGCTGTCGCTCAAGCCCTGTGACGGCACACCGCCGCAGTGGCGACTTTTCCGCGACGGCGACTACCAGATGCGGATTGATACCCGCTCCGGCACGCCCACCCTGCTGCTGACGATTCAGAGTGCCGCAGAACAGCCGGTTGCAAACGTCATCCGCCAGTGTCCGAAGTGGGACGGTAAGCCGCTGACGCTGGACGTCAGCCATACCTTCCCGGAAGGCTCCGTCGTGCGCGACTACTACAGTAAACAGACGGCGACCGTACAAGATGGGAAAATCACCCTGCAGCCAGCCGCCAACAGTAACGGCCTGCTGCTGCTTGAGCGCGCCGAAACCGACAAGCCGGCACCGTTTAGCTGGCAAAATGCCACCGTCTATTTTGTACTGACCGATCGCTATGTGAATGGCGACCCGAGCAACGACAACAGCTATGGCCGCCATAAAGACGGCATGCAGGAGATTGGTACGTTCCACGGCGGCGATCTCAAGGGACTCGCCGGCAAGCTCGATTATATACAGCAGCTGGGGGTCAATGCGCTCTGGATAAGCTCCCCGCTTGAGCAGATCCACGGCTGGGTAGGCGGTGGCACCAAAGGTGATTTCCCGCATTACGCCTATCACGGCTACTACACCCAGGACTGGACAACGCTCGACGCCAATATGGGAACTGAAGATGATTTACGCCAGCTTGTCGACGAAGCGCACAAGCGCGGGATCCGCGTTCTTTTCGATATCGTCATGAACCACGTTGGTTATGCCACGCTGGCAGACATGCAGGAATATCAGTTTGGTGCCCTGTACCTGCAGGGTGATGAGCTGAAAAAGACGCTGGGAGAACGCTGGACGGACTGGAAGCCGGGCGCAGGCCAGACCTGGCACAGCTTTAACGACTACATCAACTTTAGCGACAAAGCCGCATGGGAAAAATGGTGGGGTAAAAAGTGGATCCGCACCGATATTGGCGATTACGACAACCCCGGCTTCGATGATTTAACCATGTCGCTGGCATTTCTGCCGGATCTGAAAACGGAATCCACGACGCCTTCTGGATTGCCAAACTTTTACCAACACAAGCCCGATACCCACGCGAAAGCTATTCCGGGCTATACCCCGCGCGACTACCTTACCCACTGGCTCAGCCAGTGGGTCCGTGACTACGGCATCGACGGTTTCCGGGTGGATACGGCTAAACACGTTGAGCTTGCGGCCTGGCAACAGCTGAAAGACCAGGCAAGCCAGGCGCTGGCCGCCTGGAAAGGCGCGAACCCGAATAAAAAGCTCGACAACGCACCGTTCTGGATGACCGGGGAATCCTGGGGCCACGGGGTGATGCAAAGCGATTATTACCGCCACGGTTTTGATGCGATGATCAACTTTGATTATCAGGAGCAGGCGGCAAAAGCGGTGGATTGCCTGGCCGATATGGATCTCACCTGGCAGCAGATGGCGGAGAAGCTGCAAAGCTTCAACGTGCTGAGCTATCTCTCATCCCACGATACGCGCCTGTTCCGCGAAGGGGGCCAGCGCGCAGCGGAATTGCTTCTGCTGGCGCCGGGCAGCGTACAAATCTATTACGGGGATGAATCCGAGCGTCCGTTCGGGCCTACAGGCTCCGACCCGCTGCAGGGTACCCGGTCAGATATGAACTGGCAGGACGTCACGGGCAAGCAGGCCCTAACCGTCGCCCACTGGCAAACGCTGGGGCAGTTCCGCGCCCGCCATCCGGCGATCGGTGAAGGCAAACAAACCACGCTGTCGCTGAAAGAGGGGTACGGCTTCGTACGCGAGCACAAGGGCGATAAGGTGATGGTGGTATGGGCAGGTAATCAGTAATTTTCCCCCTCACCCCGGCCCTCTCCCCGCAGGGGAGAGGGCCGGGGTGAGGGGAAATCCCATCAGAACTATTCACTACCCAAATCCACTCCCGCCCTATAAAACAACAAATCCGACCACATCACCCGATTTGCACCAGCACGGTGCTAGCGTTATGGTTACCCACTTTCAAAATAAGCTCGACAGATCACCTGCTATGACGTTTTCACTTTTCGGCGACAAATTTACCCGCCATTCAGGCATTACTCGCCTGATGGAGGACCTCAACGACGGGCTGCGCACACCGGGCGCAATCATGCTCGGCGGCGGAAACCCGGCTCAAATCCCGGAGATGACGACCTATTTCCAGACGCTGCTCGCTCAGATGCTGGAAAGCGGCAAAGCAACCGATGCGCTTTGCAATTACGACGGCCCGCAGGGTAAAACCGAGCTGCTGGCACTCCTCGCCGAAATGCTGCGTGACGAGCTGGGTTGGGATATCGAACCACAGAATATTGCACTGACAAACGGCAGCCAGAGCGCGTTTTTCTACTTGTTTAACCTGTTCGCAGGGCGTCGCGCCGACGGCACCACCAAAAAAGTGCTCTTCCCGCTGGCACCGGAGTATATCGGCTACGCTGATTCCGGCCTGGAAGAGGATCTGTTCATCTCCGCGCGCCCGAATATTGAGCTGCTGCCGGAAGGCCAGTTCAAATATCACGTCGATTTTGAACACCTGCATATTGGCGAAGAGACGGGCATGATCTGCGTATCGCGTCCGACTAACCCAACGGGCAACGTGATCACCGACGACGAACTGATGAAGCTGGATGTACTGGCAAATCAGCACGGCATCCCGCTGGTGATCGATAACGCCTACGGCGTACCGTTCCCGGGCATTATCTTCAGCGAAGCACGCCCGCTGTGGAACCCGAACATCGTCCTGTGCATGAGCCTTTCTAAGCTGGGTCTGCCGGGCAGCCGCTGCGGCATCATCATTGCCAATGAGAAAATCATCACCGCCATCACCAATATGAACGGCATTATCAGCCTTTCACCGGGCGGCATTGGCCCGGCAATGATGTGCGAAATGATCAAACGCAAGGACCTGCTGCGTCTGTCGAATGACGTGATCAAGCCTTTCTATTACCAGCGCGTTCAGGAGACGATTGCGACAATTCGCCGCTACTTGCCGGAAGAACGCTGCCTAATCCACAAACCGGAAGGGGCGATTTTCCTCTGGCTGTGGTTTAAGGATTTACCTATCACCACCGAACTGCTTTACCAGCGCCTGAAAAAGCGCGGCGTACTGATGGTGCCGGGCGATTATTTCTTCCCGGGTCTGGATAAGCCGTGGCCGCATACCCATCAGTGCATGCGCATGAACTACGTCCCCGATCCGGAAAAAATCGAAGCGGGTGTTAAAATTCTCGCCGAAGAGATCGAAAAAGCCTGGCGCGAAGGAAATTGTTAAATAATAAGGCTCTTCAAATGAAGAGCCTTATTTTTCCGTGATCTGAATCTTATATTAAGGATATATCCTGTAGCGTTTAATTTATCATCTCTCTTGAGTTTCCTTAGGAATATTCCTTTAATTTACGCTCACTAACTTTCCCGTCAATAATTAAGCATCAATTAAAGATCTTAACTTATTGTTATTTTGAAATAACCACCTGCAACACCGCAAAATACCTTATTAAGTCACTTTCATGCATATTTAAAAATACTGCATATACTCACTAATACGCCGCTCGGCGTTCTTTTGCGTGGAGTATTCATATGCTACCTAATAATGTTAGTCGCATCAGCGCTATTGCTGTTGCGGTACTGCTCGCGTTCTCTCTTTCTGCCTGTAGTGGAAGCGGTGGCGGCTCTCATCACTCAACGGCCAAAAATAACCCTGCGACTGGAAGCAGCAGCGGCTCAGGTGATGGAAGTGGCTCGACCGCGAGCAATGGCGGTTCGGGCAGCAACGGCTCGGGTACCGGGACAGGCGCGGGTGGCGGAACGGGTTCTGGATCAGGATCGGGCTCAGGAGGCAATGGCAGCGGAGGAACCGGAACAGGCAACACGGGCGGTGGCGGAACCACTACCGCAGGCGCAAATACCATACTGGGTGATGCCGGTAAAACAGTAACCAGCGTCGGCTCTACGGTGGATGGTCTTGGAAGCCAGCTGCCGACAAATAATCCCGTCACGTCAACCGTTTCAACCACCGTCAGCGGTGTTGGCAGTGCTGTGTCCACCGTGGGGACAGGCGTCACGACTGGCGTTGGCGATCCAAACAACGCGAACGGTGTGGGCACAACGGTCAAAGGCGTGACCACGTCGGTCACCTCCCTTGGCAATACCGTCTCAACGGTAGGCACGGGCCTGGCGAGCTCCACTTCCGGAACACCGGTCAGCGGTGTAACTGGCCTGACGGGCAGCGTGGTCAACAGTACCGGGCAACTGGTCAGTAACACCGGCACGGGTCTCACCAACACGGTAAGCAGCCCTGCGGTCACTCAGGTAACAACCGATACCACGACCGTGGCTAACAAGACGCTGGGCGGAGTACAGGGCGTGACGCAAAGCGTGGGCACCACGACGGGTCTCGGCACACCGGTCAACGGTCTGCTGACCCAGGTGGGTAACACCGTGAGCGGCGTGGGGACCAACGTCAGCAACAGTAATAGCGGGCTTAACGGCGTGGGTCAGGTCGTCCAGAACGTCGGCCAGACGGTGACGGATAGCGGCACGCTGGTTAAACCCGCCACCTCGACGACCGGAGGAGGTTCAGGCGCTCTCACAGCCAATGCAAATGTGGCGGCCACGAACAACAGTTTGGGTGCAACGGTCAATACGACCCTCAGTACCCTGACGTCAGGCGTTACGGCCACAGCAACAACACATTAACCACCGGTCAAACAGTAATCTGCTTATTGTCATTCTGCGCCCCTGGTTCAGGGGCGCTTTATACGGCGACACTCCCCCTAACCGGGAATGATGAACAGGGATAGCGCGATGAAACACCACTTCCTTTTTTCGCTGACGGGGCTGGTTGTGCTGAGCATGGCCCGCGCCGATACACTGCCCTCTATTATTAACCCTGATAACCCGGCGCAAGTCTCTCGTAACGTTGCCCCAGAACAAACTGAGGCTGTCCCCCAGCCGAAAGTCAAAATAGAAAAACCGCAGTCAACGCTGACGCCTGAAACGCCCATTACCATTCATCACATTCAGTTTATTGGCGGCACGCGTTATCCCTTGCAGGAATTGCTTCAGCCCTTCAGGCCGTACGCCGGAAAAACCGTGCCGCTAAAAACGCTCACCGGGCTGGTAAATGATATTACGGCGCGCTATAAGGCCGACGGTTTTCCGCTCTCCTATGCCTGGCTGCCGGATGATAATTTCCAGCAGGGCAATATTAAAATTGTTCTGGTTGAAGGGTATGTCGCTCACAGCGACATCACCAGTAATAACCCTCATATCGCCGAGCGTCTTAAACGATTGTCAGAAAAAATCATGGCGGAAAAACCGCTGTCACAGGATACGTTCGATCGCTATAGCCAGCTGATGACCCGTACCCCTAACGTTCCGGTCACGGCCAACGCGCAGCTGCCAACCAATATCTATGGCGCGGCGGCGATGCAGATAACCGGTAATCAGGAGCGGAGCTGGAATATCGCTTCCACCATCGATACCCGTAAAGGGCAAGATTTAATGATGCTGAACGGCACGCTCAGCAACATGACAAGCTATGGCGATCAGCTTGGTGTGGCCACGCTTGTACCGTTAGATAGCAACACGCGAAAAAACTATGTCGGTCTCAACTGGCAGCAGTTTTTAAACGATGAAGGGCTGACCATGCAGCTAAAAGGCAGCTATTACCGTGAAGATCCGCGAGATTTTTCTCCCCTGCTCTCTTTGCCGAACAATATCAAAGTCGATTCGAAGCAAAAAACAACGCAATACAACGGGGGCGTGACGTTTGGCTATCCCCTGCTGCTGACGCAAAAATCACAAATTAATCTGACCGGCGGTTTTGATTACACCGACCGCCAGGATGATTATGCCCTGCAGGCCAGACTGCAGGGCAAAACCTATAGTCTGAACTCCGTCAACCAACACGCGCGTTATCCCGCGCTGGAAGTGGGCATTAATGGTGCACATCAATTCACAACCGCCAGCATCAGCGGCAGGCTCAACGTCCGTCAGGGTATTGATGCGATGGGTGCGGATATCGTCTCAGCCCCTAAACCCGATATGAATTTTACGCTCACAAAAAGCTATCTGGACGCTGCCTGGCTGTTTGCCGACAAATGGCGGCTATCAACGTCCTGGGAGGGAGACTGGTCAAATAACACGTTGCCGGAGCCCGAACGCGTTAGCTTCGGTGCCCAGCGCTTTGGCCGTGGATACCAGGACAGTGAAGCAAGCGGTGATTACGGCTATGGCGGGCAGGTAGAACTGCGCTATATCCAGATGCGAAAAGAGAGCACCTGGCTTGCCACAATCCAGCCCTACATCCTGGCCGATACCGCGCAAACCTGGTTTAACACCTCCGGTTTGCCTCATCAACGGCTCGGGTCAGTGGCGACCGGGGTGATGATAGGCGATACGCGCCACTATAGCGTCACGGTGGAGGCGGCAAGACCCGTCGGGGATGTTCCGACAGACAGTCGCAGCAGAGACTGGCGCTACAGTCTGACGTTCACGTGGAATTTCAATAAAATGCAGTAAGCTTTTCAGCCCGAATACTGGCAGGATCAACGCAGCGCAGCGCGTGGGTTGGACAGGCCTCCACGCAGGCCGGTCCGCCTTCGCGATGCGCACATAAATCACATTTCAGCGCCTGCGCTCTATTTCCCTCCAGACGAACCTGCATCGCCCCAAACGGACAGGCCACCACACAGCTTTTGCACCCAATGCAGCGCGTCTGCTCAACGAGCCAGGTGCCCGCCGTACGGCTGATGGCATGGGTTGGGCAGACGTTAGCACAGGGCGCGTCCTCGCACTGATGGCAACCCACCGCCGTAGTGTAGGCGTCCCCCTTCACCACCCGAAGGCGGGAGGTGAAAGTCTGTGCGGTGAAGTCGTCCTGATGCGCAACCGCACAGGCCACTTCGCAGGTGCGGCATCCGATGCATTTTCCCGCATCCGCCATGATAAATCGGTTCATCAGTTACGCCTCGCGCACGTTAAAACCCAGCTCTTTTGAGATAGCCTCTGCCGTTTCGCGCAGCGGCTTGAGCAAGTTCTTCTCACCCACCTGCTTCATGCGCGACGTCGACAGCGAGATCGAGATCGCATACGGGACGCGGCCGTGGATATCAAATACCGGCACGGCAATGCAGGAAACGCCCAGCTCGTTCTCTTCTTTGTCCATCGCCATGCTGCGATCGCGAATTTCCGCCAGCTCATCATACATCGCGCTCAGCTCAGTGATGGTGTTGCGCGTCAAAGGTTGGATCTGTTCCTGATGGCTCTCCCAGTAGCTCGCCACGTAATCCTGATGACCAAACGCCATGTAGATCTTGCCCATTGCGGAGCAGTAGAGCGGCATATGCTGGCCGATATAGGCGCGCGTGCGCAGCATACCGGTTGTCGGTTCGAGCTTGTAAATCAGGATCGCGTGGTCATCTTCCCGGCTGGAGAAGTTCACCGTCTCGCCGGTCGCAATGTTCAGCGCTTCGAGGTGCGGAGCGGCCACGTGAATGATATTCAGCGACGACAGCGCCTTTTGCCCGACGGCGATAAATTTGGTGGTCAGGCGATAGCTGCCCGCCGCGGGTGCCGGGGTCACGTACCCGCACGACTGTAGCCCCTGCAGCAAGCGGTGCACGGTGCTTTTATTCAGCCCCGCCAGTTCCGATAAATGCGCAAGTGGACACCCGTTCGGATAGTTGCTGAGGATCTCAATCAGCATCAGGCCGCGAAACAAGCTCTGGCTGCCTGCTGGCCTCTCTTTCTCTTGCGTCATTTCGCTCTCTTTCATGCTCATTACATGGCTCCTGTTTAGCGCGTCCTGATGGTAGCGCAAAGTGTGGGTCAGTTCACGATCTCAACAGAAAAAACACAACCAGTTGATTTTAATCGATTTTGAAAAACATGAATGTCGTTGATCTGACAAAATTTGATCGCTATATTTGAAATCAGATTTCGTATAGTGAAATTTAGCGATAAAAAAGCACTCGCACTTGCCCTTAAAAGAACAGGAGAACAGGGATGAAAGTGACCTTCGAAGAGTTGAAAGCGGCGTTTAATCGGGTTCTGCTCGATCGCGGCGTGAAAGCGGAAACCGCAGACGCCTGCGCCGACATGTTCGCTCGCACCACGGAGTCCGGCGTTTATTCGCACGGCGTTAACCGTTTTCCGCGTTTCATTCAGCAGCTTGATGCAGGCGATATCATTCCCGACGCTCAGCCCAAATGGGTGATGACATTAGGCGCCATCGAACAGTGGGATGCCCAGCGCTCTATCGGCAACCTGACGGCGAAAAAGATGATGGATCGCGCCACCGAGCTGGCGTCCGATCACGGCATTGGTCTGGTGGCACTGCGTAACGCGAACCACTGGATGCGCGGCGGCAGCTACGGCTGGCAGGCGGCGGAGAAGGGCTATATCGGCATTTGCTGGACCAACTCGATTGCCGTGATGCCCGCGTGGGGATCAAAAGAATGCTGCATCGGCACCAATCCGCTGATCGTGGCTATTCCCTCTAACCCGATCACCATGGTCGACATGTCGATGTCAATGTTCTCCTACGGCATGCTGGAGGTGAATCGCCTGGCCGGGCGCGAGCTGCCGGTCGACGGCGGCTTTGACGACGAAGGTAACCTCACCCGAGAGCCGGGCGTGATCGAGAAAAACCGCCGCATTCTGCCCATGGGCTATTGGAAAGGGTCCGGCTTATCCATCGTGCTCGACATGATCGCCACCCTGCTCTCCAACGGAGCTTCCGTCGCGGAAGTGACCCAGGACAACAGCGACGAGTATGGCGTATCGCAGATCTTTATCGCCATCGAGGTGGATCGCCTGATCGACGGTCCAACCCGCGATGCCAAACTGCAGCGCATTATGGACTTCGTTACCACCGCGCAGCGGTCAGATGAAAACGTTGCCGTCCGCCTTCCGGGGCATGAATTCACGCGCCTGCTGGAAGAGAACCGCCGCGACGGCATCACCATCGACGACAGCGTGTGGGCGAAAATCCAGTCTCTGTAAGGAGTGGGCCATGATATTCGGACATATTTCCCAGCCAAATCCGTGTCGCCTGCCACAGGGGATTGAAAAAGCGCTTAATTTTCTGCGCACGACGGATTTCACCACCCTGGCGCCAGGCGTAGTAGAAATTGAAGGTCGCAACATTTTTGCTCAGGTTCTCGACCTGACGACAAAGGAACCGCACGAGAACCGCCCGGAAGTACACCGCCGCTATCTGGATATTCAGTTTTTGGCGTGGGGTGAAGAGAAAATCGGTATCGCTATTGATACCGGCAATAACGAAATAAGCGAATCACTGCTGGAACAGCGCGATATTATTTTTTATCACGACAGTGAAAATGAATCGTTTATCGAAATGATACCCGGCAGCTATGCCCTATTTTTCCCGCAGGATGTACACCGTCCTGCCTGTATTAAAAACAAGGAAACTGCAATTCGTAAAATTGTGGTGAAAGTGGCAATCAGCGAATTAGATTAATTTTCTGATAAATACAGGAATGCGAAATGACCAACACCGGTTTTATTATTGGTGCGTACCCCTGCGCACCCTCGTTTCACCAGAAAGGGGAACAAGAAGAACAAACCTTCTGGCGGGAACTTTCCGACACGCCGAATATTCGCGGGCTGGAACAGCCGTGCCTTGAAAATCTTCATCCTCTTGGCGACGAATGGCTGTTCCGCCATACGCCGGGTGACTGGCAAATTGTGGTCACGGCAGTGATGGAAACCATGCGTCGTCGCGGTATCAACAGCGCATTTGGCCTGGCGTCAGCCGACGAAACGCAGCGTAAAGCATGTGTAGACTTTTACCGGCATCTGCACCAGAAAGTTAACGCCGTGAACGCCCGTTATCCGGGCAAAGTGATAGCCCTGGAAATGCAGGCAGCCCCGCAGGCGGGCAATGTTTCCGTCGAACAGGCCACCGAGGCGTTTTCCCGCTCCATCCGTGAAATTACAGGCTGGGACTGGGGCTGCGATCTGGTGCTGGAACACTGCGATGCCATGAACGGCCCGGCACCGCGCAAGGGTTTCCTGCCCTTAGAGCAGGTGCTGGAGGTGGTGAAAGAGACGGATATCAGCGTCTGCATCAACTGGGCGCGGTCGGCCATCGAAGGCCGTAACACCACCCTTCCGCTTGACCATGTTCAGGCCGCGCTCAATGCCGGGAAACTGGGTGCATTGATGTTTTCGGGCACGACCACCCACGGGGAGTACGGAGAATGGCAGGATCTGCACGCGCCGTTTTCCTCATTCTGTGCCGACAGTTTGATGACAACTGAACACGCAAAATCACTCTTTACTGCGGCGAGCGCCGCAACGTTGAAATTCTCCGGTATTAAATTACTGGAAATAAATGCTAATGCTGATGTCAGCCATCGCATCGCCATTTTACGCGACGGTATCAGCGCAATGAATAAAGCAACGCAATAACAATAAGAAAATTTTATTCCGGTTACCTTACTGAGAGATTAACTATGAATATTTCTACTCATGCTCTACATGCGGACATTCCGCGCCAGCGCTGGCTAAGAATCATTCCTCCCATTCTTATCGCCTGCATTATTTCATATATGGACCGCGTGAATATCGCATTTGCGATGCCGGGTGGTATGGATGAAGAATTAGGTATTACCGCAACAATGGCAGGCCTGGCGGGCGGGATCTTCTTTATCGGCTATCTGTTCCTGCAGGTACCCGGCGGCAAGATTGCGGTGCACGGTAGCGGCAAGAAATTTATCGGCTGGTCACTGGTCGCCTGGGCGGTAATCTCGGTGCTTACGGGTCTCGTGACGAATCAGTACCAGCTGCTGGTGCTGCGCTTCTTACTCGGCGTGGCGGAAGGCGGGATGCTGCCCGTTGTGCTCACCATGATCAGCAACTGGTTCCCGGATGCCGAACGCGGTCGCGCCAACGCGATTGTGATCATGTTCGTGCCCATCGCCGGGATCATCACCGCCCCGCTGTCGGGCTGGATCATCACCGCGCTCGACTGGCGCTGGCTGTTCATCATTGAAGGTTTAATGTCCGTCGTTGTGCTGGTGCTGTGGGCGTTCACCGTGTACGACCGGCCGCAGGAAGCGCGCTGGATTTCAGAGGCGGAGAAAAACTATCTGGTGCAAACGCTGGCGGCGGAGCAGCAGGCCATCGCTGGCAAAGAGGTGAAAAACGCGTCACTCAGCGCAGTGCTGTCCGACAAAACCATGTGGCAACTGATCGCCCTGAACTTCTTCTATCAGACCGGGATTTACGGCTACACGCTCTGGCTGCCGACCATCCTGAAAGAGCTGACGCACACCAGCATCGGTCAGGTGGGCATGCTCGCCATCCTGCCTTACATCGGGGCCATTGCGGGCATGTTCCTGTTCTCCACGCTCTCTGACCGCACCGGCAAGCGCAAGCTGTTTGTCTCCCTGCCGTTGATTGGCTTCGCGCTCTGCATGTTCCTTTCCGTGGCGCTGAAGGAGAGTACCTGGCTGGCCTATGCCGCACTGGTGGGCTGCGGGTTCTTCCTGCAATCCGCCGCGGGCGTGTTCTGGACCATTCCGGCGCGACTGTTCAGCGCTGAGATGGCGGGCGGCGCGCGAGGCGTGATCAACGCCCTGGGCAACCTCGGTGGCTTCTGTGGCCCATATGCGGTTGGGGTGCTTATCACCCTGTACAGCAAAGATGCGGGCGTTTACTGCCTGGCCGTTTCTCTGGCGCTGGCGTCGCTGCTGGCTCTGCTGTTACCGGCGAAATGCGATGCCGGCGCAGAGCCCAATCCCACGGTGACTCCACATAAACGTGCGGCCTGATGCCCTCACCCCAGCCCTCTCCCACGGGGAGAGGGAGAAAACCGAACCGTAGGCCGGGTAAGCGAAGCGTCACCCGGCGAATAAGTGAGATGAAGATGAGTGAAAAAGAGCCCTTCTGGCTGGGTATCGATTGTGGCGGTACTTATCTGAAAGCCGGTTTATACAACAGCCAGGGCAAGGAAGTCTGTATCGAACGTCGCTCCGTTGCCACGCTCAGCCCGCGAGCGGGCTACGCCGAGCGGGATATGCATGAGTTGTGGCAGCACTGCCATGCAACCGTCACCGCGTTGCTCAAACATTCAGGCGTAAACGGCAACCGGATTAAAGGCGTCGGCATTTCTGCTCAAGGCAAGGGACTGTTTCTGCTAGATAAACAGGACCAACCGCTGGGTAACGCCATCCTCTCCTCCGATCGCCGTGCGCTGGAGATTGTGCAGCGCTGGCAGCAGGATGGCATTCCCGAAAAACTCTACCCGCATACGCGCCAGACGCTGTGGACCGGGCACCCGGCCTCGCTTCTGCGCTGGGTCAAAGAGAATGAGCCGCAGCGCTATCAGCAGATTGGTAGCGTAATGATGGCGCACGACTATCTGCGCTGGTGCCTGACCGGCGTGAAGGGCTGCGAAGAGAGCAACATCTCCGAGTCCAATCTCTACAACATGAATACCGGGAAATACGACCCACAGCTTACGCGCTGGCTCGGTATCAGCGAGATTGACGGCGCCCTGCCGCCGATTGTCGGTTCAGCAGAAATCTGCGGGGAAATCACCGCTCAGGCAGCCACCCTTACCGGTCTCGCGGCGGGCACGCCCGTCGTGGGTGGACTGTTTGATGTGGTTTCCACCGCGCTCTGCGCCGGACTGCAGGACGAGCACACGCTGAACGCCGTGATGGGCACCTGGGCCGTCACCAGCGGTATCGCCAGTACGCTTCGCGACAGCGAACCCTTCCCGTACGTCTATGGCCGCTACGTGCATCCGCAGCAGTATATCGTTCACGAAGCCAGCCCCACCTCGTCCGGCAACCTTGAGTGGCTCACCGCACAGTGGGGTGACATGTCGTTCAGCGAGATCAACCACGCCGTCGCCAGCCTGCCGAAAGCCGAAAGCGATGTGTACTTCCTGCCGTTCCTCTACGGCAGCAACGCCGGGCTGGAGATGACCAGCGGCTTCTACGGGATGCAGGCGCTACACACCCGCGCGCACCTGCTACAGGCGGTTTATGAGGGCGTGGTGTTCTGCCACATGACCCACCTCAACCGCATGCTTGAGCGCTTTTCTCAGGTGCAGGCGCTGCGCGTGACGGGTGGCCCGACCCATTCGGACGTGTGGATGCAAATGCTCGCGGACGTCAGCGGGCTGGCGATTGAGCTGCCGCAGGTGGAAGAGACAGGCTGCTCCGGCGCGGCGCTGGCGGCGATGGTGGGCACCGGTGTGTTCACCGACTTCCACTCAGCGCAGCGCGCGCTCAAACATGACATCCGGGTCATCGAGCCCGACATGCGCGCCCATGCGGCCTATCAGCGCAAATATCACCGCTATCAGCTACTGATTTCAGCACTACAGGGCTATCACGCCCGAGTTAAGGAGAACAACCTATGAGCCGACCATTACTGCAGCTGGCGCTCGACCATACCTCTCTTCAGGCCGCGCAGCGTGACGTCGCGACGCTTGCCGATCACGTTGATATCGTCGAAGCGGGCACCATTTTGTGCCTGACCGAAGGGCTAAACGCCGTGCGCGCCCTGCGCGAGCAGTGTCCGGATAAAATCATCGTTGCGGACTGGAAAGTGGCCGACGCCGGAGAAACGCTGGCAGAACAGGCGTTTGGCGCGGGCGCGAACTGGATGACCATCATCTGTGCCGCCCCGCTGGCAACCGTTGAACGAGGCCACGAGGTGGCCCTGCGCTGCGGAGGTGAAATCCAGATGGAGCTCTTTGGTAACTGGACGCTGGACGACGCGCGCGCATGGCATCGCGTCGGCGTGAAACAGGCAATCTACCACCGCGGGCGCGACGCACAGGCGAGCGGTCAGCAGTGGGGCGAAGCGGATCTCGCGAAAATGAAAGCGCTCTCCGACATCGGTTTACAGCTTTCGATTACCGGCGGCATCACCCCCGCCGACCTGCCGCTGTTTAAGCAGATCAACGTTAAAGCCTTTATTGCCGGGCGCGCGCTGGCTGGAGCAGAAAATCCGCCGCAGGTGGCGCAGGCATTCCATTCGCACATTCGCGACATCTGGGGAGCGTAACCATGCGTCAGCATCCGTTAGGGATTTACGAAAAAGCGCTGCCAAAAGATCTCTCCTGGCCCGAGCGGCTGGTACTGGCGAAAAGCTGCGGGTTCGATTTTGTCGAGATGTCGGTCGATGAAACCGACGAGCGATTATCGCGCCTCGACTGGCGCACCGCGCAGCGCGCCTCTCTGGTTGAAGCGATGCTGGAAACCGGGGTGTCTATCCCGTCCATGTGCCTGTCTGCCCACCGTCGCTTCCCGTTTGGCAGCCGCGATGAAACCGTGCGCCTACGCGCCCGCGAAATCATGACCAAAGCCATCAGGCTGGCGCGTGACTTAGGCATTCGCACCATCCAGCTTGCGGGTTATGACGTGTACTACGAAGAGCACGACGAAGGCACGCAGCAGCGCTTTGCCGACGGGCTGGCGTGGGCGGTAGAGCAGGCCGCCGCCGCGCAGGTGATGCTGGCGGTGGAAATCATGGATACCGCGTTTATGAACTCCATCAGCAAATGGAAAAAGTGGGACGACATGCTTGCCTCACCGTGGTTCAGCGTTTATCCGGACGTTGGCAACCTGAGCGCGTGGGGCAACGACGTCACCGCCGAGCTGACGCTGGGCATTGACCGCATTGCGGCTATTCACCTAAAAGACACCCAGCCCGTCACCGCGCAAAGCCCCGGGCAGTTCCGCGACGTGCCGTTTGGCGAGGGCTGCGTCGATTTTGTCGGCGTGTTTAACACGCTGAATCAACTGAACTATCGCGGCGCGTTTCTGATTGAGATGTGGACTGAAAAAGCAAAAGAGCCGGTGCTGGAGATTATCCAGGCGCGCCGCTGGATTGAAGCCCGTATGCAGGAAGGAGGCATGACATGCTAGACGAACTCAAAGCCGAGGTACTGGCAGCAAACCTGGCGTTGCCCGCCCACCAGCTGGTGACGTTCACCTGGGGCAACGTCAGCGCGGTTGACCGTGAAAGCGGCATGATGGTGATTAAGCCCTCCGGCGTGGAGTACGACGTGATGACGGCGGAGGATATGGTGGTGGTGAATATCGCTACCGGCGAAGTGGTCGAGGGAAATAAAAAACCCTCTTCAGACACGCCCACCCATCTTGCGCTGTACCGTCGTTATCCGGAGATTGGCGGCATCGTGCATACCCACTCCCGCCACGCCACCATCTGGTCACAGGCGGGACAGGATTTACCCGCCTGGGGCACAACGCACGCGGACTATTTCTACGGGGCGATCCCCTGCACGCGCCTGATGACCGCGGCAGAGATTGCCGGAGAATACGAATATCAGACGGGTGAAGTGATCATCAAAACCTTCGAGGAGCGCGATCTCAGCCCGATGCAGATCCCGGCGGTGCTGGTCCACTCCCACGGCCCGTTCGCCTGGGGTAAAGACGCTGCCGATGCGGTCCACAATGCCGTCGTGCTGGAAGAGTGCGCCTATATGGGCCTGTTCTCTCGCCAGCTCGCGCCACAGCTTCCGGTTATGCAACAGGAGTTGCTCGACAAGCATTATCTGCGCAAGCACGGGGTGAATGCCTATTACGGCCAGTGATCAGCCGGAATTGATATGCTCTTTACAGTACCGCCGTTTCCAGACGGCGGGTGTTAGCCCGGTATGCTTCGAAAAGATTTGCCGGAAATAGCCCACGTCATTAAAGCCGCAGCGGGTTGCCACTTCGGTAAGCGAGGCAGAACCATCCAGCAACAGCTTTTCCGCCGCCCTGACGCGCTGGCGATGTATCGCCTCCGTCAGGGTTAAATGGAACGTCCTGCGAAATACGCGCCCGAGATAATCGGCATTGCAGTGCAACGCTTTTGCCAGCTGCGAGGTAGAAAGCGGTAAATGAAACTGCGTGCGAATAAGCTGTTTCGCCTTCCACGCCATTGCCGCACCGGCTTCATCTGCGTTATCTTCATAGCCTGATGAAATAGAAATTTGCTGCAAAATCAGTAATAAAATGATTTCCAGCGCCACGCTTCGCTGTAATTTCTCCTGCTCGCTCAGGAACTGGCGAAAAAGAGAAATTACATACTGTGCATCCCTCACGCGGCAGTGTTGTTCGATTGCCAGATTGGGCAACCGGTGCGGATGATGCTCAACCTCAAAATGCAGCCAGTAAAATTTAAGATCGGCCGGAAAGTCGCCCACGCCCACATGGCGTCGGTCTGGCCAAAGCAGCAAACTCTCTCCTGCTTTTACCTCAAATAACGTGCTTTCTTCCTGGATCGTTAATGTCCCTTTTTCGACAAAAATAATCTCCCACGACGTTAATTTTCGCGCAGGGTGGCGGCCCACGCCCCGGGAGATAAATAACCCGCCATTTTGGACCTTAATCGGAAGCGCTATGGATAATTCAAGCATGGATATTCACCATTCCGCTTTTATTGCCGTTGATATTCAACTTACGCTTTGATTATTAATCAATATTCGAATAACTGTCCGATCGGAATCACATTTTTATCATCAGGTCGGAATCGTCATCTTTTTATACTTTTCCCTTCCCTTGTTGGCCTTTCCGTTCGGTGCAGAATAAATGTGTACCTTGCACAAATACGATAATAAATTCGATTACCGAGGAGTTACTTCATGACTTCCACACCGATTACAGAATCAGACGTGACACAAGGGGCAACAGATAGCCACTTGTCCGTGCGCGAAAAAATTGGCTACGGCCTGGGCGACGCGGGCGGGACGGTGATTACCTGCCTGATCATGAATTTTCTGACCTTTTTCTATACTGATGTCTTTGGCCTGACCCCTGCGCTCGTGGGCACGTTGTTTATTGCCTTGCGCGTATTTGACGCCATTTCCGACCCGGTAATGGGCATTATTGCCGACCGCACGCAAAGCCGCTGGGGGCGCTTTCGTCCGTGGCAGCTGTGGGTCGCCTTCCCGATCGGAGTTATCGGCGTGCTGACCTTCACCGTTCCGGAAGCCAGCATGGGCGTGAAAATCGCCTGGGCATTCGGGACCTATCTGCTGCTGTCCGTCGGCTATACCGCCATCAACGTTCCCTACTGCGCGCTGATTAACACCATGACCACCCGTCACAATGAGGTGATCTCCTGCCAGTCATGGCGCTTTGTGCTCTGCGGCGTGGCGGGGTTTTTGGTCTCCGTGGGCCTGCCGTGGCTGGTCGCGGAGTTAGGCCAGGGAGATGCCGCGAAAGGGTATCAGCTTGGCGTCGGGGTGCTGTGCGCCATCGCGGTGGTGATGTTCCTGTGCTGCTTCTTCTGGGTACGCGAGCGTGTTCCGCTGGCGCTGATGGGGAAATTTACCCTGCGCGAGCATCTGGCCGGTCTGCGTAAAAACGATCAGCTGCTGCTGATGCTGGTGATGTCATTTCTGCTGATTAACGTCTTCAACATTCGCGGCGGCGGGTATATGTACTTCATCACATATGTGCTGCAGGGCAGTACCGCCTATACCTCGCTGTTTTTCACCATGGTGACCTTTGCGGCCATTCTGGGGGCGGTCATCGTCAGCCCGCTGTCGCGCCGTATTGATACCGTCAAACTCTATTACTACACCAACCTGGCGCTCGCCGCGCTCGCGGTGGGAATGTGGTTCCTGCCTGGCGGCCCGGCGCACCAGACGCTGTGGCTAATCGTCATTTTGAGCAACGGCGTCATTCTCGGGTTTACCCTGCCGCTGCACTTCTCGCTGATGGCCTTTGCCGACGACTATGGCGAGTGGAAAACCGGGGTGCGTTCGTCGGGCATGAACTTCGCCTTCAACCTGTTTTTCATCAAGCTCGCGTGGGCCTCCAGCGCCGGGATCATCAGCCTGGTGTTTATCGCCGTGGCCTACCAGCCCGGTGCGGGCAACCAGACGCCTGCTTCGCTGCAGGGCATCACCGCCATGGAGACGCTGCTCCCCGCCCTTTTCCATCTGCTGCTGGCCGTCTCTATCCGCTGGTGCAGACTCAACAACCCTATGATGTCGCGCATTGCTACCAACCTGCGCCAGCGTCACGTACCCTCCTGAGGAGAACACGATGTCCATAATGGAAGCCAATCTGCATAAACTGAAAATTAACGACCCGTTTCTCGGGCAGTATCAACGTCTGGTACGTGAGGTGGTGATCCCCTACCAGTGGGATGCGCTAAACGACCGCGTGACGGAAGCCGAACCCAGCCACGCCATCACCAACTTCCGCATTGCGGCGGGTCTGGAACAGGGTGAATTCTACGGCATGGTATTTCAGGACAGCGACGTGGCGAAATGGCTGGAAGCCGTGGCGTGGTCGCTGTGCCAGAAGCCTGATGTTGAACTGGAGAAAACCGCCGACGAGGTGATTGAGCTGGTCGCGGCGGCGCAGTGTGAAGATGGCTATCTCAACACGTACTTCACGGTAAAGGCACCGGGCGAACGCTGGACGAATCTGGCCGAGTGTCACGAGCTGTACTGTGCCGGACATATGATAGAAGCGGGCGTAGCGTATTTTCAGGGCACCGGAAAACGCCTTCTGCTGGAGGTGGTGTGCAGGCTGGCAGACCATATCGACGGCGTGTTTGGCCCCGGCGAGAACCAGCTACACGGTTATCCGGGCCATCCGGAAATCGAGCTGGCGCTGATGCGGCTTTACGACATCACGCAGGAGCCCCGCTATCTCACTCTGGTGAAATATTTCATCGAGCAACGCGGCGTTCAGCCTCACTTCTACGATCTCGAATACGAGAAGCGCGGCAGAACGTCGTACTGGAACACCTATGGCCCGGCCTGGATGGTCAAAGACAAAGCCTACAGCCAGGCGCATCAGCCGCTTGCTGAACAACAAACGGCCACTGGACACGCGGTGCGTTTTGTCTATCTGATGGCGGGCATGGCGCATCTGGCGCGCCTGAGTCATGACGAGGGTAAACGTCAGGACTGCCTGCGGCTGTGGAAAAATATGGCGCAGCGCCAGCTGTACATTACCGGCGGGATTGGGGCGCAAAGCAGCGGCGAGGCGTTCAGCAGCGATTACGATCTGCCCAACGATACGGTCTATGCCGAAAGCTGCGCCTCCATCGGCCTGATGATGTTTGCCCGCCGTATGCTGGAGATGGAGGCCGACGGCCACTACGCCGACGTGATGGAGCGCGCGCTATACAACACGGTACTGGGCGGAATGGCGCTGGACGGAAAACATTTCTTCTATGTGAACCCGCTGGAAGTCCATCCGAAAACCCTGGCGTTCAACCATATCTACGATCACGTGAAGCCCGTCCGCCAGCGCTGGTTTGGCTGCGCCTGCTGCCCGCCGAATATCGCCCGCGTGCTGACGTCGCTGGGGCACTACATTTATACCGTTCGCCAGGATGCGCTTTTTATTAACCTTTACGTGGGCAACGATGTCGCCATACCGGTTGGCGACGAAACCCTGGCGCTGCGAATTAGCGGTAACTATCCGTGGCATGAACAGGTAAAAATCGACATTACCTCGCCTGTTCCCGTCACGCATACGCTAGCCCTGAGGCTGCCAGACTGGTGTGCCGCGCCTGACGTTTCATTGAATGGAGAAGCGGTAACGGGCGAGATCTCCCGTGGATACCTTTATCTCACCCGCAGCTGGCAGGAGGGTGACGTCATTACGCTAAGGTTACCTATGCCGGTTCGCCGTGTGTATGGCAACCCACAGGTCCGCCAGCAGGCGGGGAAAGTCGCCCTGCAGCGCGGACCTCTGATTTATTGCCTGGAAGAGGCCGATAACGGCGCCAATCTGCATCACCTTTCTCTGCCTGAAAACAGCGAGTTCAGGGTCTTTGAAGGGAAAGGGATTTTCGCGCACAAGATGCTAATACAGGCAGAGGGGATTGGGTGTCAGGTGAAGGACACGGATGCGCTGTGGCAGTACGATCGCTCGCCGGTACAACGTCAGCCCCGCACGCTGACCTTTATTCCCTGGTTTAGCTGGGCTAACCGGGGAGAAGGAGAAATGAGGATCTGGGTGGATGAAGGCTGAATATTTGCGGCCTGTTGCCCTCACCCCAACCCTCTCCCACGGGAGAGGGAGTAAACAGGCTTTACCGCATCAGAAACGCCAGGTCAGGCCGGTCATCAGCGCGAAGCTGTCGTCGCGGTCAATCATCGGGCTGTTCTTCACGTCGTCAGGCAACACGGTGTAGACCGCGCTGGCGTTAAGGTACAGCTTCTGGGTTAACTGATATTTAGCCGCCAGCCCAACGTATGGCGTCCAGCTGTCACCAGCGGTGTATTGATCCAGTCCTGAGCGGCGAGACTCGCTGCCGGATACGCCATAGTAGTAGTCGTTATAGCTTTCGTCGCTGTAGAACACACCAACAGAAGGCGTCAGGGTCAGGCGCTCCATCCTGATTGGACGGAAGTAAGATACCTCGCCGATCACGCCACCGCTTTCATCCATGGCATCACCAGAGACCGCCACTTTTAGCGAACCCCAGCTCTCATGACGGTAGTACGCGCCGCCGAGGAAGGCAGACGCTTTACGCTCATCCAGCTGCTTCATCTGATGGTCGTCGTTGTCATCAGGATCGAAATGCAGCGGCATCCACGACGCGGTCAGACTGAATTCATTTTTTGCGTCTTTCCACAGGATCCATCCGCCAGTGGTCTGACGAACATAGAAACGATCGCCTTCATAGCTAATTAATGGTACTGCGGTAGTATTTTCGTTATAGCCTTTGTAAGGAGACTCATTAAATACAGCCCCCGCTCCAAGTGAAAAGTCACCGGCCATTGCTGAGGATGTTGCAAATAACGTGGCAGCGATGAGTAAATTGTATTTAATAGTCATTACATGTAATCCATTAAAATGCCAAACAAGCGAGGCGCATAATAATGGTTACAAATTTGTCAATGCAACGCTGCGGTTTATATAATATTATATATAAAATCATATAGATGGGTGCGCATGATGAATAAATTACAGCTAAAGCCACGCGAATTAAAAATTATATCCGTCATCGCAGCCACCCACAGCATTGGTGATGCCGCGGCCCTGCTGGGCATGGCGCAGGCCAACGTCAGTAAATATCTGTCTGATTTTGAAACGCGGGTTGGACTGAAGGTGTTTGAGCGCACCACGCGCCAGCTGGCCCTGACCCAGTTTGGTGAAGCGTTACTCCCTTACGTTAATGCCACGCTGGATAAGAACAGTCAACTCGTTAATTTCATTGCTGATTATAAGCATGAAAAGCGCGGAAAGGTCACAATCTATGCCCCCACAGGTATCGTGACCTATCTCGCGCGCCACGTGATCCATCAGATAGAAGACATCGGTGACATTCGCATCTCCCTGAAAACCTACAATCTGGACCGCAATGAATTTTCAGAAGGCGTTTCCTTTCCTGATGACTGCGACATTTTAATTACCTATGCGCAACCGAAAGACGAAAGCCTGGTCGCCAGCGTGTTGACAAAATATTCCGTTACGGCATTCGCAACCGTTGATTATTTAAATAAACATCCCTTAACGGGACCTGAAGATTTAATTAACCACTCCTGCATTCTTATTGATTCCATGCTGGTCGATGATGCGAACATCTGGCGTTTCCGCGTGCATGGCAGTGATAACGTGCACGACTACCGGGTGACCGGTAATTATATTTGCGACAATACGCAGACGGCCCTGGAGCTGGCAAGAAATAATCTTGGGATTGTTTTTGCACCCAAAGAGAGTCTGAAGAAAGAATTAACGCAGGGGATGCTGGTCCCCTGCTTCCCGCATCAGGAGGAGTGGTGGCTCGATCTGACGGCCATCTTCCGCAAACGTGAATACCAGCCCTGGCGTGTGCAATACGTCCTGGACGGCGTTCTGAACTGCCTGCGCCAGCAAATTGCTCAGGCCGCCCATGGACGGCCTGAGCTGGGCGATTAGAACAGCCCCAGCGGTTTATCGGAGTAGCTGACCAGCAAACATTTCGTCTGCTGGTAATGCTCCAGCATCATCTTGTGGGTTTCACGCCCGATGCCCGACTGCTTATAACCGCCAAAGGCCGCGTGCGCCGGATAGGCGTGGTAGCAGTTGGTCCAGACGCGCCCGGCCTGAATGCCGCGGCCCATTTTATAGGCCAGATTACCGTTGCGGCTCCAGACGCCTGCCCCCAGGCCATATGGCGTGTCGTTGGCAATCTCCAGCGCCTCCTCCATCGTTTTAAAGGTGGTCACGGCCAGCACCGGTCCGAAAATTTCCTCCTGGAAGACGCGCATGTTGTTCTGACCGAACAAGATCGTTGGCTCAAGGTAATACCCTTCCTGCAGATCTCCTCCCAGCACTTTACGGCGTCCGCCGGTCAGAATATCCGCCCCTTCTTTCTTGCCGATGTCGATGTAGTTGAGGATAGTCTCCAGCTGTCCTTGCGAGACCTGCGCGCCCATCTGCGTGACGTTATCGAGCGGATTACCGCTGCGGATAGATTCCACGCGGCGAATGGCCCGCTCCATAAAGCGCTCATAGATGGACTCCTGCACCAGCGCGCGGCTTGGGCAGGTGCAGACTTCACCCTGGTTAAACGCAAACAGCGCAAACCCTTCCAGGGCTTTATCGAAGAAGGCATCCTCTTCCTCCATCACGTCCGCGAAGAAGATGTTCGGGGATTTCCCGCCCAGCTCCAGGGTCACCGGAATGATGTTCTGCGTGGCGTACTGCATGATCTGCTGGCCCACTTCCGTCGACCCGGTAAACGCCACTTTAGCGATCCGTTTCGAGGTCGCCAGATATTCCCCTATCTCACCGCCAGCACCGTTGACCACGTTAATCACACCCGGCGGCAGAAGATCGCCAACGATTTCCATCAGCAGCAGCACCGAGAGCGGCGTCAGACGCGCCGGTTTCAGCACAATACAGTTCCCGGCCGCCAGTGCGGGCGCCATTTTCCAGCTCGCCATCAGTAGCGGGAAGTTCCACGGAATAATTTGCCCGACGACGCCCAGCGGCTCGTGGAAGTGATACGCCACGGTGTCGCTGTCTACCTCGCTTATTCCACCCTCCTGAGCGCGAATACAGGAGGCAAAATAGCGGAAGTGGTCGATGGCCAGCGGCACGTCAGCCGCCATCGTTTCCCGGATAGGCTTGCCGTTATCCCAGGTTTCCGCCGTCGCCAGCAGCTCCAGATTCTGCTCCATCCGGTCGGCGATTTTGAACAAAATAGCTGCGCGGTCCTGAACGGAGGTATGAGCCCATTTCTCTTTCGCTTTGTGCGCCGCATCCAGCGCCAGGTCGATATCGCGCTTGCCGGAGCTGGCAATCTCACACAGCGGCTGGCCGGTAACCGGGGTCAGGTTGGAATAGTATTCGCCGTCGACGGGAGCGACCCAGTCTCCCCCAATAAAGTTGTCATAACGGGGCTTCAGCTTGAGGGGAAAACCATACTCGCCGGGCTGGATACGCGATGAGGGAGGATTGTTTGTCATGACCGTCTCCTTGCTGTTGGTGTACAACAAGGGTAGTTCCGGCTGGCGATTTTCTCGCCAGCCGGTAACGGTGTTTACGACGGAGGTCACGGAGTTTCAGGAAATAACAACGAATCTCGCAATAAATGATCGTTACCGCGACGGCGGGTAAAGCCGATGCGGTTGAAATACTCGAGGATCTGAATCGCCAGCTTACGGCCCACGTTCAGCCGGTCGCGGAAATCGGCTGCGCAGGTGGAGCCCCGCGCCTGATCCAGCTCGCGGATCAGGTTGGCAAACGCCACAATACGATCGTTACGGTAATAACGATCTTTTACGATCGCGACTATCAGTCCCTGCTGCGCCGCATGGCGCAATACCTGACGCATCACCTGTTCATCGGTGTTGGTTTCGCGAGCCAGATCGCGAACCCACCACGGCTCATCACCAAACAGCGTGGCGACTTTTTGCCATATCGCCTCTTGCTCTGCGGTGAACCCGGCCTTGTGATCCGGCAGATGCAGCCAGCCGTGGTGGCTTTTAATCACCCCGCTTTCGCGCATGTTTTCAATCAGCAGCAGCACCAGCGCGTCGTCTTCCATCGGCAACGCCATGCGTCGCAGACGCTCACGGCCCGGGCCTGGCTCGTCCTGATGCTGTTCATGGTACGTCGCCAGCGTATTCAGTATCTTACGCTGCCAGTGTGCCGCAACCGGGGCATTAAGCAGACTGTTTCCAGCCTGAATAAAGCCCGGCTGCCGGGTCAGCTGGATTAGGCCTTCCTCGCTCAGCTGGCGTGCCCATGCAAAATCACGCAGACTTACCGCTCCGCGATCGAGATGCACCCGCAGCGCGGCGTTATCATCGCTGGCCTGCGCCAGCGCGGCCAGCCACTGCAGATATTCAGATTTACGCTTGCCGCGTCGAGGTGGATTCAGCGCGACGACCCGCGCCCCGGCCAGCGTTTCCCGCGCGGAAATATCACGCAGTACCAGACGATCGTTGTCTGCCAGCCAGAGCGGGGAATCGAATACCAGTTCGGCAAGGTCGTTTTCCAGCAGCGACACGCGCCCGGTGATATGGCTGGCCGCGTGGTGAATATGCAGCGGCTGCCACTGGGTCAGCGGCATGTGTGTCTGCAGGGAAACAATGACGCGTTCAGACGGTTCCGGTGGGGCATCGGCCAGCAGCCAGTCGCCGCGGTTAAGCTGCTCTTTTTCTGCATCCCCGGCAATGTTCAGTGCGATACGCTGTCCGGCATGGGCACGTTCAGCGGGCTGGTTTTGCGCGTGCAGCCCGCGCACGCGCATCGGTTTGTTCACGCCCGTCAGCCAGAGCGAATCTCCCACGCTGACTTCACCACTCAGCGCCGTACCGGTAACCACCAGACCCGCGCCTTTGACGGTAAACGCCCGGTCAATTGCCAGACGGAAGCGGTGATGGCTGGCGTGATTGCGCGACGAAAGCTGCTGTAAGTGGTGGCGAAGTTCATCGATACCCCGCCCTTCTGTCGCCACGGTGACAAAAAGTGGAGCATCGGCAAAACCATATTCCCGCAAGGTCGTCTGTACCGTTTCGCGTACCTCGCTGACGCGTGCGTCATCCACGCGATCGGCTTTGGTCAGCGCCACGGTCAGCTGCGGGTTGCCGGTCAGTTGCAGGATCGCCAGGTGCTCACGGGTTTGCGCCATGACGCCATCATCGCAGGCCACCACCAGCAGGGCATGATCGATGCCCCCCACTCCCGCCAGCATGTTGGACAGAAACTTTTCATGCCCCGGAACATCTATAAAGCCCAGCACGCGGCCATCAGGCTGGAGCCAGTAGGCATAACCCAGATCGATGGTCATGCCGCGCTTTTTCTCTTCCGGCAGGCGGTCGGCGTTAATGCCAGTAATCGCCTGCAGCAACGTGGTTTTTCCGTGGTCGACATGACCGGCGGTGGCAATAATCATTTCAACAACATCTCCAGAAATCGCTCTTCATCTTCAAGGCAGCGCAGATCCAGCCACATTCGGCCGTCGTAAATCCGCCCGATAACCGGCGCAGGCAGGCCACGCCAGCGCGACGACAGGGCGTCAAGATGGCTGCCGCGCCCGTCACGCGGGGTGAACGTGAGCGCTTCACTCGGCAGCCTGTCCACCGGCAGCGAACCGCTGCCAATCTGCGACTGGCAGGGCTCAATGCGAACGTCAAAATCGGGGTAGTGCGGGGCAATGCGCGGCAGCAGCAGTTCGGCCTGGGCGCGAATCGAGGCGGCATCGCGGCTTAACAGGCGCAGCGTGGGCAGGCGGTCGGCCAGTTTTTCCGGATGGAGATAGAGCCGCAGCGTCGCCTCCAGCGCGGCAAGCGTCATTTTATCGGCGCGCAGGGCGCGCTTGAGCGGATGCTGCTGCAGCTGCGCAATCAGCTCGCGCTTGCCGACGATAATCCCGGCCTGCGGCCCGCCAAGCAGCTTGTCACCAGAAAAGCTGACCAGGCTAACGCCCGCCGCAATCATCTCCTGCGGCATCGGCTCTTTCGGCAGCCCGTAAAGACTCAGATCCACCAGCGAGCCGCTGCCAAGATCGGCAATTACCGGGATATCCAGCTCACGCCCTATTTCCGCCAGCTCCGCCTCTTCAACCGTTTTGGTGAAGCCTTCAATATGGTAATTACTGGTGTGGACCTTCATCAGCAGGGCGGTATTTTCATTCACCGCCGCGCGATAATCTTTCGCATGGGTGCGATTGGTGGTGCCCACTTCATGTAGCGTGCAGCCTGCCTGGCGCATCACGTCCGGGATACGAAACGCTCCGCCAATCTCCACCAGCTCGCCGCGGGAAACCACCACCTCTTTGCCGCTGGCGGTGGCCGCCAGCATCAGCAGCACCGCGGCGGCGTTGTTATTCACAATGCAGGCATCTTCCGCGCCGGTCAGCTGGCACAGCAGCTCCGCCAGCGCCCGGTCGCGGTGCCCGCGTCCGGCGCCGTCCAGATCGTACTCCAGCGTCACGGGCGCTCGCATGGCCTGCACAACCGCCTCGACAGCCTCTTCTGCCTGCTGCGCGCGGCCCAGGTTGGTATGCAGTACGGTACCGGTCAGGTTAATCACCGGGCGTAACGCGCTTTGCGCTTTCTCATCCAGCCGGCGTTCAACTTCCTGCTCCCACGCCGCGCACCAGTCGGGCAAGGCGTTTTCTGACTGAATAGCGCATCGGGCTTCGTCCTGGAGCAGGCGTAACATCTCCACCGTCGCGGTATGACCGAAGCGCTCAACAACAGCATGAATGCGGGGCTCGCGAAGAAGACGGTCGATAGCGGGGATCTGGCTGTACAGCGAATGATGAGTAGTCATGAAAGCGCCTGGCGAGTAAATATCTTCCCCCCTCCCGACGGGAGAGGGAGTTAACATGTGGAGGGATTGTACCGCCTCCGACGCCGAAGTGTTATAACCCGCGTCAAGCCTTTGGCGGTTCTGTACGGGCAAAGCTCTCGCGGCTAAACAGCGTGTCTGCAAGCTTCACCAGCAGCGGACGGTCGACGCACCAGCCCGGGGAGACGCGGCGGAAGTTGAGATAGCCGATGGCGCAGGCGATGGCGATGGTCCCCAGGTTCAGGCTGTCGGGGTGAATCTTACCCTCCCGGATAAGCTGCTCGCACCTGTCCAGGCTGCGGCTGATTTTTTCCCGCTGGCGTAACAGTTCCGTTTCCGACTGCTGGGCGGCGGGTCTGGCCTGTTCACGTACGGAGGTTAACGCCGCATCCATAATGCCATCGGCCAGGGCTTCGATTTGCTTCACTGCCAGCGCCGCTTTTGGGTCTGCCGGCAGCATTGCCGGGGCAACGCCCAGCAGCTCGATATACTCGGCAATTATCGGGGAATCGAACCAGTATTCGCCCTCGTCCGTCACCAGCGCCGGGACTTTCCCCAGCGGGTTGTACTGCGCAACGCCGTTTTCCGCGTTGTAGGGCTGTTCATTAATGAATTCAAATTCAATCCCCTTCTCCAGCAGGAGAATCGAGATCTTTCGCACGAAGGGACTGGTGTAGCTACCGATGAGTTTCATTGCCTGATCCTTGATGCTGCAAAAAAGTCAGTATGGATCAAGCGATGAAAAAAGGGCAGGTCTGCGTGTCGCATTCCTGCCCTGGAAGGATTAGTGATCGAGGTAGAGGTAGTGCATCCAGCTGGTCATACGGAGCAGCACTTTACGCATGACCGAGACGTGGGCGAAGTGGTCCGAATAGACCGCCACCTGGGCAAAAATACCGTCTGGCAGCGCATCGACCTCCGCATTGGGGTTCAGCTCAATGATGGCCTGCACACCATCACTACCCGGAGTGACCGTCAGCGACTGCAGCGCGCCCTGCGCCTGATAGGTCCCCCCCGGCACCACCGGCAGAATCGCGGTAAGCTTCCCGGAGAACACCTGGCCCGGCAGCGCGTTAAACACCACTTCCGCTTCATCACCCGGCTTCAGACGCAGCAGCGAGTTCTGACGGAACTGGGCCACAATCTGACGCTTCTGTTCAGGAATAAAGACCATCACCGGGCGCAAAGGCAGCGCGGCGGCATAGGTCCCCGGACGGATCAGCACCTGGGTGATGTAACCATTGCTTGGCGCGCGCACCACGGTTTGATCCAGATTGTATTTGGCTTCGGCAAGCTGGGCGCGTAAGGAGGCAATTTGCGACTGTTCACCGTTAACCATGCTGTCTAACTGGCTTTGGATCTGCACCTGTTCAGCCACGGAGCCTTTCACCAGCGCATCCTGCGCGAGATAGTTCTGCCGCGCGTTGTCGATATCGCTTTCAGAGAACGGATTCACCTTCGCCTGGCTGCCTTTCAGGTAGCGCTGATAATCTTTATAGAGGCGATCGCGTTCAGCGGAGACGCGCGTGGTATTGGCAACGGCTTCCGCCAGCTGCGCTTTCAGATTATCGATATTGTGCGTCGCGGTTACCAGGTCGGCCTGAAGTCTGTCGACGCGTGCCTGGTAGCGGCCAGGATCCAGTTTAAATAACACTTCGCCTTTTTTAATGAGCTGATTATTTTTATCGGTCACTTCGCTGACCACACCGGTCACCTGCGGCGTGATTGGAATAGAAATAACCGCTTTTTGCGCCGTAAAGGTATACGGGTGGTTATAGTTCATTAACAGAATAAGTCCGGCAACAATAAATACGCCGCCTAATGTTGCGGTGGCAAGCGTCCACTGGTTGACCGGAATTCGGAATATTTTAAAGATGGCCCAGGCAAATGCCACGTAGGTCAAAATAATCAACAGATCCATGATTAGCGCTCCAGCGTGTTCTTATCAGCAGCAGGCTTTACCGCGGCCAGCTTTTGTTCGAGTTCCGCCACGCGTTTGGCGAGCGCATCCATGCCCGGGACCTCATCAGGCTTTGTAATGTGGTTTTGCATACCCCAGCCACGATCTTCGCGGTACAGGGTGGCCCAAATCCACAGGAACGGCCAGATGGCATGGAGCGTAAACAGGCTAATCCACCCTGCCGTGTGAATTGCATCGGCATGCGGATGGTTACGCTTTTTGGCCATATTGTAAGGGATGTCATGAATGGCGATGATTCCGTAAAACAGAACCAGAAATACAAAAATCAATACGCCCAGCGCAAAATAGTTGAGAAACATATTCTCCTCACTTAAACAACGTCAACTCATTAAATTAATAAAACGGTACGCAACCTAATTAATTTTTATAAACACGGGGTTGTGTTCATTATTCCCAGGGCCGGGAAGTATGTATTTTTATAATATCTCCATGCAAGTTTATAAGCGTGTCAAAATATATCCTGAATAATAATAGACTTAACCTTACAATATGAGCGTAATCCACCTTTTAACTTTTCGCCATACCACACATCAAAAGTGGTTTTTTAGCTTATCGTGTCGTGCAATATCATCCTGGCGCTGAATCGCGAATCAGAGTTTGCCGCCGATCACAGCCGGAGAAATCCGCATAAAAAT
Source organism: Enterobacter pseudoroggenkampii (assembly GCF_026420145.1). NCBI lineage: Bacteria > Pseudomonadati > Pseudomonadota > Gammaproteobacteria > Enterobacterales > Enterobacteriaceae > Enterobacter > Enterobacter pseudoroggenkampii. The sequence goes on along the minus strand of NZ_JAPMLV010000003.1, from coordinate 187,083 downwards.
ATTTTGTGAAATCAGTCACAATCCAGAAACAAACACATGAAATCAAAATGTGACAAACATCACGAAAAGGGGTGGTTTTTGCCGTATTTCTCGCCATCGTATTTTTTTTGCACACCTGTTTTGTGATTAAGATCACCTCATTGATGTCCACACCCCCTACATTTACGTGACATGCGTCACACAAATTTTCGCTGTCTGGACAGTTGAACGATTCAGTGCCAGATTTCACAGCATCAGAACAGGGTCCGGCTACCTCTGCCGCCTCATTAACAATAAACCTCGGGCCGCAAGCCTAAGCGTAAACAGAAGAAGGGGTGTTTTATGTCATCCGATTTCAAGATCAAAGTTCAAAGCTTTGGTCGTTTCCTCAGCAACATGGTGATGCCAAATATCGGCGCGTTTATCGCGTGGGGTATCATCACCGCATTGTTCATTCCGACAGGGTGGTTGCCTAACGAAACGCTGGCGAAACTTGTTGGCCCAATGATTACCTATCTCCTGCCGCTGCTCATCGGTTTCACCGGGGGTCGTCTGGTGGGCGGTGACCGTGGTGGCGTCGTGGGTGCTATCACAACCATGGGTGTTATCGTCGGTGCGGATATGCCGATGTTCCTCGGGGCGATGATTGCCGGTCCTCTGGGCGGCTGGGCGATTAAGAAATTCGACGTCTGGGTTGATGGTAAGATCAAATCCGGCTTCGAAATGCTGGTGAACAACTTCTCTGCGGGCATCATCGGGATGATCCTCGCCATTCTGGCGTTCCTCGGCATTGGCCCTGCGGTTGAAGTGCTGTCCAAAATTCTGGCGGCAGGCGTTAACTTCATGGTGGCGCACGAGATGCTGCCGCTGGCGTCTATCTTCGTTGAACCGGCGAAAATCCTGTTCCTTAACAACGCCATCAACCACGGCATCTTCTCGCCGCTGGGTATCCAGCAGTCTCACGATCTCGGCAAGTCTATCTTCTTCCTGATTGAAGCTAACCCGGGTCCAGGTATGGGCGTTCTGCTGGCGTACATCTTCTTTGGCCGTGGCAGCGCTAAACAGTCTGCTGGCGGTGCGGCGATCATCCACTTCCTGGGCGGTATCCACGAAATTTACTTCCCTTACGTGCTGATGAACCCACGTCTGATCCTGGCCGTTATCCTCGGCGGTATGACCGGTGTGTTCACCCTGAGCGTGCTGGGCGGCGGTCTGGTTTCTCCGGCCTCTCCGGGTTCTATCCTGGCGGTACTGGCGATGACGCCAAAAGGCGCTTACTTCGCGAACCTTGCGGCTATCTTTGCGGCAATGGCCGTCTCCTTCGTGGTCTCTTCTATCCTGCTGAAAACCAGCAAAGTGAAAGAAGATGATGACATCGAAGCCGCAACACGTCGTATGCACGACATGAAAGCAGAATCCAAAGGCGCGACGCCACTGGCAGCAGGTGATGTCTCTAACGACCTGAGCCACGTACGTAAAATCATCGTTGCCTGTGATGCCGGTATGGGTTCCAGCGCAATGGGTGCAGGCGTGCTGCGTAAGAAAGTGCAGGATGCGGGCCTGACCAACATCTCCGTGACCAACAGCGCCATTAACAGCCTGCCGCCGGATGTTGACCTGGTTATCACGCACCGCGATCTGACCGAACGCGCCATGCGTCAGGTACCACAGGCACAGCACATTTCGCTGACCAACTTCCTCGACAGCGGCCTGTATACCAGCCTGACCGAACGTCTGGTTGCCGCGCAGCGTCACGAAGACAACGAAGTGAAAGTGCGCTCCAGCCTGCAGGACAGTTTTGACGAGAGCAACGCCCACCTGTTTAAGCTGGGTGCGGAAAACATCTTCCTCGGTCGTACCGCGGCTACCAAAGAAGAAGCGATTCGCTTTGCCGGTGAGCAGCTGGTGAAAGGCGGCTACGTTCAGCCTGAATATGTCGACGCGATGCTGGAACGCGAAAAACTGACCCCGACCTATCTGGGCGAATCCATCGCGGTGCCGCACGGTACGGTTGAAGCGAAAGATCGCGTCCTGAAAACTGGCGTCGTATTCTGTCAGTATCCGCAGGGCGTGCGCTTCGGTGAAGAAGAAGACGACATCGCCCGTCTGGTGATTGGTATCGCCGCTCGCAACAACGAGCACATTCAGGTGATTACCAGCCTGACCAACGCGCTGGATGATGAGTCCGTCATCGAGCGTCTGGCACAGACTGAAAGCGTTGACGAAGTTCTGGCTCTGCTTAACAAATAACGGTACTCCTCCCTCTCCCCCCGGGGAGAGGGCTAGGGTGAGGGGAAAACGTTCCTCACCCCAGCCCTCTCGGGTAAAAACATTGATGAAGGTTAACACTATGAAAGCATTACATTTTGGCGCAGGTAATATCGGTCGTGGTTTTATCGGTAAACTGCTGGCAGACGCGGGCATTACGCTGACATTCGCCGATGTGAATCAGGTCGTCCTGGATGCCCTGAATGCGCGTCATAGCTATCAGGTCCATGTGGTCGGTGAAAACGAGCAGGTTGAGACAGTATCTGGCGTCAACGCGGTCAGCAGCATCGGTGAAGATGTTATCGACCTTATCGCCAGCGTCGATCTGGTCACCACTGCCGTAGGTCCAGTTGTGCTTGAGCGCATCGCTCCTGCGGTCGCGAAAGGCCTGGCAAAACGTAAAGCGCAGGGCATCGACACCCCGCTGAACATCATCGCCTGTGAAAACATGGTGCGCGGCACCACGCAGCTGAAAGGCCACGTTCTTAACGCTGTAGCAGACGAAGATAAAGCCTGGGTTGAAGCGCACGTCGGCTTTGTGGATTCCGCTGTGGATCGCATCGTTCCGCCGTCCGAATCCGCCACCCACGATCCGCTGGAAGTGACCGTGGAAACCTTCAGCGAGTGGATCGTTGATAAAACCCAGTTTAAAGGCGCCCTGCCGACTATTCCGGGAATGGAATTAACCGATAACCTGATGGCATTTGTCGAACGCAAACTCTTCACGCTGAACACCGGGCATGCTATAACCGCGTACCTCGGAAAATTGGCCGGTCATCAGACCATTCGTGACGCGATCCTCGATGAGAAGATCCGCGCGGTGGTAAAAGGGGCAATGGAAGAGAGCGGCGCGGTGCTGATCAAACGCTACGGTTTTGATGCTGAGAAACACGCAGCATACATCCAGAAAATCCTCGGTCGCTTTGAAAACCCGTATCTGAAAGATGACGTTGAGCGCGTGGGCCGTCAGCCTCTGCGCAAACTGAGCGCGGGCGATCGCCTGATTAAGCCGCTGCTGGGCACGCTGGAATACGGCCTGCCGCACGCCAACCTGGTGAAAGGGATTGCCGCCGCAATGCACTACCGCAGCGAACAGGACCCGCAGGCGCAGGAACTGGCTCAGCTGATTGATACCCAGGGCGCGCAGGCTGCGCTGGCGCAGATTTCCGGTCTGGACGCCAACAGCGACGTGGTTGTGGAGGCGGTTAACGCATACAACGCAACCAAATGATGCACAGTGAGGCGCAGGTTAGCCTGCGCCCGGATAACAGATTGTCAGATATGCAGGCAATAATGGAACAAACCCAGGCCTTTGAAAATCGTGTGCTTGAGCGTCTGAATGTTGGCAAAACCGTACGAAGTTTCCTGATTGCCGCCGTCGAGCTGTTAACCGAGGCGGTGAATATCCTGGTGCTTCAGGTGTTTCGCAAAGACGACTACGCGGTAAAATATGCTGTAGAACCGTTACTGGACGGAGACGGACCGCTGGGCGATTTATCCGTGCGTCTGAAGCTGATTTATGGTCTTGGCGTGCTGAACCGACAAGAGTATGAAGATGCGGAGCTGCTAATGGCGCTGCGCGAAGAACTCAATCATGACGGTAACGAGTACACCTTTACCGACGATGAAATCCTGGGGCCGTTCGGCGAGCTGCACTGCGTCACCGCGCTTCCTCCGGCACCGCAGTTTGATAACAGCGACCCTGAGCTCTACGCGATGCAAAAGCTGCGTTATCAACAGGTTGTCCGTTCCACGATGGTTCTCTCACTGACTGAGCTGATTTCCCGAATCAGCTTAAAAAAAGCGTTTCAGAAGTAAGCCTGCTCACATTGGTGTATCCTTCCCTGTAAATTCCCCGTTTTCAGAGTTATTTGTCATGAAAGAAGTCGAAAAGAACGAAATTAAACGCCTGAGCGACCGCCTGGATCTCATCCGCCACCAGATGGCGGGCCTGTCACTGGTCGAGTCCGCCGAGAAGTACGCCGAGCTTGAAAAAGAGACCGCGAAGCTGGAAGCGGAGATCGAGCGCCTGCGCGAGGTCAAAGGCCAGAAGCTGAGCAAAGAAGCGCAGAAGCTGATGAACATGCCGCACCGCCGTGCGATCACCAAAAAAGAGCAGGCCGACATGGGCAAGCTGAAGAAAAGCGTCCGTGGTCTGGTAGTGGTACACCCGATGACCGAGCTTGGCCGCGAAATGGGCCTGAAAGAGATGACGGGTTTTTGTAAGACCGCGTTCTGATACTTATCCCCCTCACCCTAACCCTCTCCCCAAAGGGGCGAGGGGACTGTACGGTGCGGTTTTCTCCCTCTCCCCGTGGGAGAGGGTCGGGGTGAGGGCATCAGGCCCCACCCCCGCCTCAAATTGGCCCAACCAATCCCCCTTTTCTTTCTCCCCTGGTTCACAATTCCATTATTTCCGCTCACAAAACCATTGCTAGCTCATAACATCTGGTTAACCATTCATTGTCATTAACCCTACAACACAACATTGGCAGGACCACTTTTACACAGACTGTGATGCAGAGATGAGCGGAGACTCACCCGCAGCGCAGGCTGTCTGGTCCCCAGGAGACCTGCATGAGCCTCTGGCAACAAAACTACGACCCGGCCGGCAATATCTGGCTGTCGAGCCTGATCGCATCGCTTCCGATCCTGTTCTTCTTCTTTGCGCTGATTAAGCTCAAGCTGAAGGGCTACCTTGCCGCGACGTACACCGTCGCCATCGCCCTGCTGGTGGCGCTGTTCTTCTACAAAATGCCGGTCGATCGCGCGCTGGCCTCCGTCGTCTACGGTTTCTTCTACGGCCTGTGGCCGATTGCGTGGATCATCATCGCGGCGGTCTTTGTCTATAAAATCTCGGTGAAAACCGGACAGTTCGACATTATCCGCTCGTCGATTCTCTCCATTACGCCGGACCAGCGCCTGCAGATGCTGATTGTCGGCTTCTCCTTTGGGGCGTTTCTGGAAGGCGCGGCAGGCTTTGGCGCACCGGTGGCGATCACCGCCGCGCTGCTGGTGGGCCTGGGCTTTAACCCGCTGTATGCCGCAGGCCTGTGCCTGATTGTGAACACCGCACCGGTGGCGTTTGGTGCGATGGGTATTCCGATTCTGGTTGCGGGCCAGGTGACCGGCCTGGACAGCTTTGAGATTGGCCAGATGGTGGGTCGCCAGCTGCCGTTCCTGACCATTATCGTCCTGTTCTGGATCATGGCGATTATGGACGGCTGGCGCGGCGTGAAGGAGACCTGGCCTGCGGTGATGGTGGCGGGCGGTTCGTTCGCGATTGCCCAGTACCTCAGCTCGAACTTCCTTGGCCCAGAACTGCCAGACATCATCTCTTCACTGGTCTCGCTGGTCTGTCTGACGCTGTTCCTGAAACGCTGGCAGCCGGTCCGTATTTTCCGCTTCGCCGACATGGGTGCCTCGCAGGTCGATCAAACCCTGGCCCGCACCGGTTATACCGCAGGACAGGTGATTCGCGCCTGGTCGCCGTTCCTGTTCCTGACCGCCACGGTTACGCTGTGGAGTATCCCGCCGTTTAAAGCCCTGTTCGCCCCGGGCGGCGCGCTGTACGACATGGTGATTAACGTTTCGGTGCCGTTCCTCGACAAGATGGTCGCCCGTATGCCGCCGGTGGTGCACGCCGCCACGCCGTATGCCGCGGTCTATAAATTCGACTGGTTCTCCGCTACCGGGACCGCCATCCTGTTTGCCGCTATCCTTTCCGTGGTATGGCTGCGCATGAAGCCTGCGGCCGCGGTGCAGACCTTTGCGGCGACCGTTAAAGAGCTGATGCTGCCGATCTACTCCATCGGCATGGTGCTGGCGTTCGCGTTTATCTCGAACTACTCCGGCCTGTCATCGACGCTGGCACTGGCGCTGGCGCATACCAGCCACGCCTTCACCTTCTTCTCGCCGTTCCTCGGCTGGCTGGGGGTGTTCCTGACCGGTTCCGATACCTCGTCGAACGCCCTGTTTGCCGCGCTGCAGGCAACGGCAGCCCAGCAGATTGGCGTATCGGACGTCCTGCTGGTGGCCGCGAATACCACAGGCGGCGTGACCGGGAAAATGATCTCGCCACAATCCATCGCCATTGCCTGTGCGGCGGTGGGACTGGTTGGTAAAGAGTCGGACCTGTTCCGCTTTACCGTGAAACACAGCCTGATATTCACCTGCATGGTCGGGGTGATCACCACCCTGCAGGCCTATGTCTTAACCTGGATGATCCCATGATAGTGATGCCCAGACGCCTGTCCGACGAGATTGCCTCTCGCGTGCGGGCGCTGATTGAAGAACAACAGCTGGAAGCGGGCATGAAGTTGCCCGCCGAACGCCAGCTCGCCGCCCAGCTTGGCGTGTCGCGCAATTCACTGCGTGAGGCGCTGGCGACGCTGGTCAGTGAAGGGGTACTGGTGAGCCGTCGCGGCGGCGGCACCTTTGTGCGCTGGCAGCATGACGACTGGTCCGAGCAAAACATCGTTCAGCCGCTGAAGACGCTGATGGAGAACGATCCGGACTACAGCTTCGACATCCTCGAAGCGCGTCACGCCATCGAAACCAGTACCGCCTGGCACGCTGCCATGCGGGCAACCGACGCCGACAAAGAGAAACTCATCGCCTGCTTTGAGGCCACGCAAAGCAGCGATCCGGATATCGCCTCCCAGGCGGACGTGCGTTTTCACCTGGCGATTGCCGAGGCGTCGCACAACGTGGTGCTGCTCCAGACCATGCGCGGGTTCTTCGACCTGCTGCAATCCTCCGTGAAGCAGAGCCGCCAGCGCATGTATCTGGTTCCGCCGGTGTTTGCCCAACTGACCGAACAACACGAGGCGGTGCTCAACGCCATTCTGGCCGGTGATGCCGAGGCCGCGCGCAAAGCGATGATGGCGCATCTCGGTTTCGTGCACACCACCATTAAACGATTCGATGAAGACCAGGCCCGACAGGCGCGTATTACCCGTCTGCCTGGCGAAAGTGATATTTCCAGGGAGAACAAAGCATGATTATTTCAGCAGCCAGTGACTATCGCGCCGCGGCGCAGCGCATTTTGCCGCCGTTCCTGTTCCACTACATCGACGGCGGGGCGTATGCCGAATACACCCTGCGACGCAACGTGGAAGATCTGTCGGAGGTGGCTCTGCGCCAGCGCGTGCTGAAGAATATGTCTGACCTGAGCCTTGAGACAAAACTGTTTAACGAAACGCTTTCCATGCCGGTCGCGCTCGCACCTGTCGGTTTATGCGGCATGTACGCCCGTCGCGGTGAAGTGCAGGCCGCCGCCGCCGCAGATGCTAAAGGCATTCCGTTTACCCTCTCTACCGTCTCGGTTTGTCCGATTGAAGAGGTCGCCCCGACCATCAAGCGCCCTATGTGGTTCCAGCTGTACGTCCTGCGCGATCGCGGCTTTATGCGTAACGCGCTCGAGCGCGCCAAAGCGGCGGGCTGCTCCACGCTGGTCTTTACCGTCGATATGCCGACCCCCGGCGCACGCTATCGTGATGCCCACTCCGGCATGAGCGGCCCGAATGCTGCGCTCCGTCGTTACTGGCAGGCCGTGACCCACCCCCAGTGGGCGTGGGATGTCGGCCTGAACGGTCGGCCTCACGATCTCGGGAATATCTCGGCTTACCTCGGTAAACCGACCGGGCTGGAGGATTACATCGGCTGGCTGGCGAACAACTTCGATCCGTCGATCTCGTGGAAAGACCTGGAGTGGATCCGCGAGTTCTGGGACGGCCCGATGGTGATCAAGGGGATCCTCGACCCGGAAGATGCCCGCGATGCGGTACGCTTTGGCGCAGACGGGATTGTGGTCTCTAACCACGGCGGACGCCAGCTTGACGGAGTACTCTCTTCCGCACGCGCCCTGCCGGCCATTGCCGATGCGGTGAAAGGCGATATCGCCATCCTGGCCGACAGCGGCATCCGCAACGGGCTGGACGTGGTGCGCATGATTGCGCTGGGCGCCGACAGCGTGCTGCTGGGACGCGCGTATCTGTACGCCCTGGCGACGGCCGGCCAGGCAGGCGTGGCGAATCTGCTTAACCTGATCGAAAAAGAGATGAAGGTGGCGATGACGCTGACCGGTGCGAAAACGATTAGCGAAATCAGTAAGGATTCCCTGGTGCAGGAGTTAAGCAAATTACCGGCAGCGCTGGCTCCCCTTGCTCAGGGAAACGCGGCCTGACCTTCTCCGGTTACTCCCCCCTTTCTCATGCGCCCGAAGTCCCCCTCGGGCGCTTTTTTATGCCAAAAATAACATCCAGATAACATATTGGATAAGAAAATTTGACATCCACCTGCCGCACGCAATTGTATAGACAAGCAAATACAAGAACACAAAAACAACATCAGATCGGAGTGGAGCGTATGGCGTATTCAGGTAAGGTGGATATTCAGCAGGTGATCGACGACAGTCGCTTTTCAGGGTTTCACTGGCTGCTCATTGTGCTGGGCTTTCTGGTTCTGGCGATCGATGGCTTTGATACGGCAGCGATGGGTTACATCGCGCCTACGCTGTCGGCAGAATGGGGGATACACAAACAGGATCTGGGGCCGGTGCTGAGCGCAGCGCTGCTGGGGCTGTCGTTGGGCGCGCTGATCGCCGGTCCGGTATCGGACCGGATGGGGCGCAAGCGGGTGCTGGTCTTTTCGTGTCTGTTCTTCGGCCTGGCAAGCCTGGGCACGGCCTGGGCGCAAAGCCTCAATACCCTGACGCTGTGGCGCTTTCTGACGGGCCTGGGGCTAGGTGCCGCCATGCCGAACGCCATTACGCTGATCTCAGAGTTCGCCCCCCAGCGCTGTCGCGCCATGGCGATTAATACCATGTACTGCGGCTTCCCTCTGGGTGCGGCGGGCGGCGGCGCGATCTCTTCCTGGCTTATCCCCCACCACGGCTGGCGAAGCGTGCTGTTGACCGGCGCAATTGCTCCGCTGATTTTAACGCTGCTGCTGGCGTTGCTGTTGCCGGAGTCGGTGAAGTTTCTGGTGCAGCGCGGGAAAGACGTCATGCAGGTCCGCCGCATTGCCAGCCGGTTCGCCCGCGGCACGCTGGAGAGCGTCACGGGCTTTTTCCTGGCCGAGGAGAAAATCGCGTCTAAAAAAGGGAGCGTGTCGCAGCTGTTTTCCATGCCCTGGCTGCCCGGCACCCTGATGCTGTGGGTGACCTATTTTATGGGGCTGGTCATCTACTACGTCCTGCTGAGCTGGATGCCGACGCTGATGCAGGGGATGGGTTATGCGCTGGCGGAATCCGCCTGGCTCACCTCGCTGTTCACATTCGGCGGCACCGCCGGCATTCTGCTTGCTGGCTGGATGATGGACCGCTGGGAAGCGCACAGGGTGGTTGCGTGTGGTTTCGTGCTGACGATGGGCCTTATTCTTTTGCTCGGCATTGAGCATAACCATATCGCCCTGTTTGGCGGGTTGATTTTCCTGATGGGGATCGCGATGAACGGCGCGCAGTCGGGCATGCAGACTCTGGCCGCCACCTTTTACCCCACCGAGTGCCGCGCGACGGGCATCGCCTGGATGCAGGGGATCGGCCGCTTTGGCGGCGTGGCGGGTACCATGACCAGCGCCCAGCTTCTTTCGATGCAGTGGCAGGCAGACAGTATTTTAATGATCCTCAGCGTGCCCGCTCTGGTGGCCGCTGCGGCAACCGTCTACAAAATGCTGTACAGCCGCTCGCAGGAACCCGGCGTCGCGTAGTTCCTCTCTTTTCTGCTATTCTGCCCCCGCAATTAAGGGGGCAGCATGCTTAACATCGTTTTATTCGAACCAGAAATTCCGCCGAACACCGGCAATATCATCCGCCTGTGTGCCAACACCGGTTTTCGTCTGCACATCATTGAGCCGATGGGCTTTACGTGGGACGACAAACGTCTGCGTCGCGCAGGGCTGGATTATCATGAATTTACCGCCGTCGTTCGCCACCACGATTACGCCGCGTTTCTGGAAGCCGAGCAGCCGCAGCGCATGTTCGCCCTGACCACCAAAGGCACGCCAGCACACAGCGCCGTGAGCTATCAGGCAGGTGACTATCTGATGTTTGGCCCGGAAACCCGCGGCCTGCCGGCCACGATCCTGGATGCCCTGCCCGCCGAGCAGAAAATCCGTATTCCGATGATGCCGGACAGCCGCAGCATGAACCTGTCGAACGCGGTGTCGGTCGTGGTGTATGAAGCCTGGCGCCAGCTGGGTTACCCGGGCGCCATTCTCAGAAGTTAAATGCCGTCACCATACTCGAAGGTATGGTGAATGCCGTTGAAGTGCTGATCCATGTCCATGGACGGCTTATCGCTGTCTGGTTTACCGACGATGCGCGCCGGTACGCCAGCGGCGGTGGTATGCGGTGGCACAGGCTGGAGCACCACGGAGCCTGCGCCGATCTTCGCGCCGCGCCCGACTTCGATATTGCCGAGGATCTTGGCGCCCGCGCCAATCATCACCCCTTCACGAATTTTTGGATGGCGATCGCCGCTGGTTTTACCGGTACCGCCCAGGGTGACCGACTGCAGGATCGAGACGTCATCTTCAATCACCGCCGTTTCCCCGACGACAATCCCGGTAGCGTGGTCGAGCATGATCCCGCGGCCAATCTTTGCCGCCGGGTGAATATCGACCTGGAAGGTCACGGAAACCTGGTTTTGCAGGAAGATCGCTAGCGCGCGGCGGCCTTCATTCCACAACCAGTGGCCGATGCGGTAAGCCTGCAGGGCGTGGAAGCCTTTCAGGTACAGCAGTGGCGTAGAATATTTATCGACCGCCGGGTCACGCGTGCGCACGGCCTGGATATCGCATGCGGCAGAGGCGATCATTTCCGGGTCTGCGGCGTACGCTTCCTCCACCACCTCACGAATGGCGATAGCAGGCATGATCGAGGACGCCAGCTTGTTGGCAAGCATATAGCTGAGCGCGCTGCCGAGGTTTTCGTGCTTGAGTAGCGTTGCGTGGTAGAAACTGGCCAGCATAGGCTCACAGTCGGCCAGCGCCCGGGCTTCGGCTTTAATATTGTTCCAGACGATATCCAGTTCTTCACACGGCATTGCTTACTCCAGACGATAGTTAATGACCAGCCAGTTCTGCGCTGGCTGGGTCATTCAGATGACAACGGTTCCGACTAGTTACTGCTGCGCTCGTCCTTGCGCGCACGACCTAATAAGGTCAATGCTGCCTCGCGCGCATTTTTTCCGCAATACAATACCTGATAAATTTCCTCGGTTATTGGCATTTCGACACCGAAACGGTGTGCCAACTCGCGGACTTCTTTGGTATTGCGGTAGCCTTCAACCACCTGACCAATCTTCTCCTGCGCGCCTTTTACATCGCTGCCCTGTCCGAGCATCATGCCAAAGCGGCGGTTACGAGACTGGTTGTCGGTACAGGTCAGCACCAGGTCGCCCAGGCCTGCCATCCCCATAAAGGTGGCCGGATCGGCACCCAGCGCTTCGCCCAGGCGGGACATTTCGGTCAGCCCGCGGGTGATCAGCGCCGTACGCGCATTGGCACCAAAACCAATGCCGTCTGACATCCCGGCGCCAATCGCAATCACGTTCTTCACCGCCCCGCCCAGCTGCACGCCGATAAAATCGGGGTTGCTGTAGACGCGGAAGCTCTTGCCGCAGTGCAGCAATTGCTGGAGATCGTCGGAGAAGGCCTGGTCGGTGGAAGCCAGCGAAATCGCCGTCGGCAGGCCAGCGGCCAGCTCTTTGGCAAAGGTCGGGCCGGAGATGACCGCCAGCGGGATCTCATCACCCAGCGCTTCGCGGGCAACGTCCTGCAGCAGGCGTCCGGTTTCGGCCTCCAGTCCTTTTGTCGCCCAGACAATGCGCGCATCCGGGCGCATCAGCGGCTTAATCTGACGCAGTACGTCGCCAAATACATGGCTCGGAACCACAATCAGAATGTTGCGGCTGGCCGCCAGCGCGGTCGCAAGGTCGCTTTCGAGGTGCAGGGAGTCAGGGAACGGAACGTCCGGGAGAAACGCAACGTTGCAACGATCGCGCTGCAGCGTAGCGATATGTTTTGGGTCGTGGCCCCACAGGACCACGTCGTGACCATTTCTTGCCAGGGTAATGGCAAGAGCGGTGCCGTATGAGCCGGCACCGATCACAGTCATTGACGCATTAACAGTGCTCATCAGGCATCCTGATGTTGTTCAGCACCTTCGCCAGCCTGCTGCTGCAGATAGTTCATGAACAGCGCATCAAAGTTAACTGGCGCAAGGTTCAGTTGCGGGAATGTACCGCGAGAAACCAGGCTGGTGATGCATTCACGCGCATACGGGAACAGAATGTTCGGGCAGTACGCACCCAGGCAATGCGCCATCTGGTTGCCTTCGATACCGCCGATAGAGAAGATGCCGCCCTGCTGTACTTCACACAGGAATGCAGTTTCTTCGCCCAGAGACGCGGTAACGGTCACACGCAGCACGACTTCATACACGTCATCTGCCAGTTGGGTAGATGCGGTATCCAGATCAAGTTTAACCTCTGGCTGCCAATCTTTCTGGAAAACGTGTGGCGCATTTGGCGCTTCGAAAGAGACATCCTTGGTGTAGATACGCTGGATCTGGAAAGTCATTTCGGTGTTGTTTTGTTCTGACATGGAAATACCCTTTTTAATTGTCCTAAAGTCTCTTAGCTCAGCAGCGGATCGAGTCCACCACGGGCGTCGAGCGCATACAAGTCATCACAGCCGCCAATGTGCTGCGCATCAATAAAAATCTGTGGAACCGTCGTACGACCACTACGTTGGATCATCTCTTCGCGTTTAATCGCGTCACCGTCGATCGGCAGTTCCTGGAACGTGACGCCTTTGCTGTTCAGCAGCGCTTTCGCACGATGGCAGAACGGGCACGTCGCTTTGGTATAGATCTCAATATGGGCCATGACTGAACTCCTTATTTACCGCGCACCAAAGGAAGATTTTCCCCGCTCCAGCCGGAAATACCTTCTTTCAGCACCGTTACGTTTTCGAAGCCTGCTTTATGAAGCGCGCTGGCAGATTCCTGTGCCTGCATGCCGGTCGCATCCACAACGATAATCGGCTGGGCTTTGTGTTTTTCAAGCTCACCGACGTTGTTCGCTTTGATTTCAGCTGGCAACAGGTTGATTGCGCCCGCAATGTGACCTTTGCGGAAATCGTCACGCTGACGCAGATCGACAACGACGGCATCTTCTTTGTTAATCAGACGCGTCGCTTCACCACGGGTGATAACCTTAATCTTAGACGTCAGGCTCTTAAATGTGGTGAACAGCACAGCAGCCAGCAGGCCAATCCACGCGATGCTCAGAACCGGATGGCGGCTAACGAATTGCATAATTTCTTGCATGGAGGGTAACTACTCCCGACTAAGTGATAAAAAAAACCAGGACAGGAGTATACCTGTGCGTTCTGGCAAATACAGCCAGCGACCCTAACCTAATCCATTTTCTGCGGCATGCCACCTAAAAAAATGCCTCAAAATGGTCTGGTCAGCACCTTGCCCCTGCGCTTTCTTTGATCTTCTGCGGCTATTTGATCGATTCAGCTGTAGTAAAATTACGCAAATTTTGACTCTTGAGCATGAGGTTGTCGCAATGTCGGTTTCTAAAAAACCTATGGTACTGGTGATTCTGGATGGCTATGGCTACCGTGAAGACAGCCAGGATAACGCTATTTTCAACGCCAAAACTCCGGTCATGGATGCCCTGTGGGCAAAACGTCCGCATACGCTGATTGACGCGTCTGGCCTGGAAGTGGGCCTGCCGGACCGCCAGATGGGCAACTCCGAAGTCGGTCACGTTAACCTGGGTGCCGGGCGTATTGTGTATCAGGATCTGACGCGTCTGGATGTTGAAATCAAAGAACGCACCTTCTTCTCCAACCCAACGCTGTCTGGCGCGGTTGATAAAGCCGTTGCCGCTGGCAAGGCCGTTCACATCATGGGCCTGCTCTCTGCAGGCGGCGTTCACAGCCACGAAGATCACATCATGGCGATGGTTGAGCTGGCCGCTGAACGCGGTGCGGAAAAAATCTATCTGCACGCCTTCCTGGACGGTCGCGACACGCCACCACGCAGTGCAGAAGGCTCCCTGAAAGCCTTTGAAGACAAATTCGCCGCGCTGGGCAAAGGCCGCGTGGCGTCTATCATTGGCCGTTACTACGCCATGGACCGCGACAACCGCTGGGATCGCGTTGAACAGGCCTATGACCTGCTGACCCTGGCAAAAGGTGAATTCCAGTTCGCGACCGCCGTTGAGGCCCTGGAAGCGGCTTATGCACGTGATGAAAATGACGAATTCGTGAAAGCATCCGTGATCCGTGCTGAAGGCCAGGCTGATGCCGCGATGGAAGACGGCGATGCGCTGATCTTCATGAACTTCCGCGCAGACCGCGCGCGCGAAATCACCCGTGCGTTCGTCAACAGCGACTTCGACGGTTTTGCCCGCAAGAAAGTGGTGAAACTCGACTTCATCCAGTTGACCGAATACGCGGCAGACATCAAGGCCCCATGCGCGTATCCGCCCGCCTCGCTGGCCAATACTTTCGGCGAGTGGATGGCGAAGAACGACAAAACGCAGCTGCGTATCTCTGAAACCGAGAAGTACGCGCACGTCACCTTCTTCTTTAACGGCGGCGTTGAAGAGCCGTTCAAAGGCGAAGACCGCATTCTGATCAACTCCCCGAAAGTGGCCACCTACGATCTGCAGCCAGAGATGAGCTCGGCAGAATTGACTGAAAAACTGGTTGCGGCCATCAAGAGCGGTAAGTACGACACCATCATCTGTAACTACCCGAACGGTGACATGGTCGGTCATACCGGGGTGATGGAAGCGGCAGTGAAAGCGGTTGAAGCGCTGGACCACTGCGTTGAGCAGGTTGCGAAAGCGGTTGAATCCGTTGGCGGCCAGCTGCTGATCACCGCGGATCACGGTAACGCTGAACAGATGCGCGACCCGGCGACCGGCCAGGCGCACACGGCCCATACCAACCTGCCTGTTCCGCTGATTTATGTGGGTGATAAGTCACTGAAAGCAGTGGAAGGCGGCAAGCTTTCTGACATCGCGCCAACCATGTTGTCGCTGATGGGGATGCCGATCCCTGAAGAGATGACTGGTAAGCCGCTGTTCATCGTGGAATAATCGCTCCCCATGAGGGGAAAGGCGATTTTTTCAATCACATGGGTCGTGAAGCCGCTTAGGTTATCAGTCAGACCTCTGTTTTACGCCAGCGCACTCAGCGCTGGCGTATTGCTGTGCGCCGCATCCGCCCATGCGGATGACCGCGACCAGCTGAAATCTATTCAGGCCGATATCGCCGCCAAAGAGCGTGCGGTGCGCCAGCAGCAGCAGCAGCGCTCCACCCTGCTCGCCCAGCTCAAGCAGCAGGAAGAGGCGATCTCCGCCGCCACGCGTAAACTCCGTGAAACGCAAAACACCCTCGCCCAGTTGAATAAACAGATCGACGAGATGAACGCGTCAATTGCCAAACTGGAGCGCCAGCGCGATGCGCAGGAGCGCAATCTTGCCGCACAGCTTGATGCCGCATTCCGCCAGGGTGAACATACCGGACTCCAGCTGATCCTCAGCGGCGAAGAGAGCCAGCGCGGCCAACGCCTGCAGGCCTACTTTGGCTATCTCAACCAGGCGCGTCAGGAGACGATCGCGCAGCTGAA
Source organism: Enterobacter pseudoroggenkampii (assembly GCF_026420145.1). Classification (NCBI taxonomy): domain Bacteria; kingdom Pseudomonadati; phylum Pseudomonadota; class Gammaproteobacteria; order Enterobacterales; family Enterobacteriaceae; genus Enterobacter; species Enterobacter pseudoroggenkampii. The sequence goes on along the minus strand of NZ_JAPMLV010000003.1, from coordinate 171,176 downwards.
GCAGACGCGCGAAGAGGTCTCCACGCAAAAAGCCGAGCTGGAAGAGAAGCAGAGCCAGCAGCAGACGCTGCTCTACGATCAGCAGGCCCAGCAGGCGAAGCTGGAGCAGGCTCGCAACGAGCGTAAGAAAACCCTTTCCGGCCTTGAATCCTCCATTCAGGAAGGTCAAAGCCAGCTGAGCGAAATGCGCGCCAACGAATCAAAACTGCGTAACAGCATCGCCCGGGCGGAAGCGGCGGCGAAAGCGCGCGCCGAAAAAGAGGCGCGCGAGGCGCAGGCCGTTCGCGACAAGCAGCAGGAAGCGTCCCGCAAAGGGACCACCTACAAGCCAAGCGAGAGCGAACGTTCCCTGATGTCGCGTACCGGCGGTTTAGGCTCGCCTCGCGGCCAGGCTTTCTGGCCCGTTCGTGGTTCAATTCTGCATCGCTATGGCGAACAGCTGCAGGGTGAGCTACGTTGGAAAGGGATCGTTATCGGTGCGTCTGAAGGTAGCGAAGTGAAAGCCATCGCCGATGGCCGCGTGATTCTGGCCGACTGGCTGCAGGGTTACGGACTGGTGGTGGTGGTCGAACACGGTAAAGGTGATATGAGTCTTTACGGCTACAACCAGAGCGCGCTGGTCAGCGTCGGCACACAGGTGCGCGCCGGCCAACCCATCGCCCTTGTGGGCAGCAGTGGCGGTCAGGGCCGCCCGTCACTCTATTTCGAAATTCGTCGTCAGGGTCAGGCGGTCAATCCACAGCCGTGGTTGGGAAGATAAGTTTTGCTTCAATTTCGTCGAATCGTTTTCTCCGTCGTCAGCGCGCTGGCGCTGGCTGCACCGGTATACGCAGGTAAACTCGCTATCGTGATTGATGACTTCGGTTATCGTCCACACTATGAAAATCAGGTGCTGGCGATGCCGTCGGCCATCTCCGTCGCCGTCCTTCCGAATGCCCCTCACGCACGTGAGATGGCGACCAAAGCCCACAGCAGCGGTCATCAGGTTCTCATCCACCTGCCCATGGCACCGCTCAGCAAGCAGCCGCTGGAAAAAGATACCCTCCGCCCGGATATGAGCAGCGAGGAGATCGAGCGCATCATCCGCGACGCCTACAACAAAGTGCCGTATGCCGTTGGTCTGAACAATCACATGGGCAGCGCGATGACCTCCAGCCTGTACGGGATGCTCAAAGTGATGCAGGCGCTGGAGCGTTATAACCTCTACTTCCTCGACAGCATGACCATCGGCAACAGCCAGGCGATGCGCGCCGCTCAGGGAACGGGCGTAAAGGTGATTAAGCGTAAGGTGTTCCTGGATGATACCCAGAACGAAGCTGATATCCGCATGCAGTTTAATCGCGCGGTACAGCTGGCCCGCCGTAATGGCTCGGCCATTGCCATCGGTCACCCGCACCCGTCTACCGTTCGCGTCCTGCAGCAAATGCTGCCGACCTTGCCTTCCGATATCACGCTTGTACGTCCGAGCGATCTGCTGAACGAGCCGCAGGTGGATACCTCCACACCGAATTCTGCGCAGCCCGTCCCTACAGCGCCGCGTAATCCGTTCCGCGGCGTGAAGCGCTGTGTACCGAAGCAGCCGCTTGAACCGGTCTACGCGACCCGCTTCTTCTCTGTTATCGGAGACAGCATCAGCAACAGCACGCTGGTGAAATACGTCCAGCAGCAGTGGCAGGGATGGGGTAAGAAAGCCTGACGATAAAAAAGCCACCGTCATGGTGGCTTTTTTATCACTTCAGTTCGAAAGAACCGTCGAGGATCTGGCTATACAACGTCGGCTGGCCGTTGTCTGTAGTTTGGTATTGTTCTTTGTGCGAGAGCTTATAAATGCCCACGGGATCATTATTTAGCATCGCCATGGTCGTCAAATCAGGTTTCGCTGAGATGAACTGGCGAATCAGAAAGCGATTATTCCCGGTGACCGGCTGTTGATCCATGATCTGACGAAACTGCGGATAGCACTCGCGCGCATATAAGAAACTGTAATCAATCAGGAAGTATTCAATCAGGATATCGTGGTGTTGCCAGTAGCGATACAGAATATCCCGAACCGTCTTTACCAGTGAGCATCCCTTTTGGGCTGCAAGAAAATAGGCCGTCCAGTAACCCTGGCTCAATGCGTTTTCAGGTGAATCAAAACGTAGTGATGAGAAGGTGTTCTCAAAAAATGTTTCCGGCACCGGCTTCGTCATGAACACCGTGGCGTCCATCCAGATCCCGCCATATTGATACAGCAGAGAACAGCGAACAATATCAGAGTATTGCGCCTTACTAATCAGCCCCGCCTGGTATTTCGTTTTGATGTGTTTAGGGAGAGTAAGGTAGTCAGGGATATTCTCATCCGTCAGGATAATGACCTGCGCATCCGGCGTGTTTGCTTGAACAGATGCAATGCATCGTTTCACCAACTCAGGCGCGCTATCGAGCCCCTGGAACCAGCAGATCCAGATGACGCGTGATTGTTCCGATTCAGTTAGTTGCGCAGCGTCAGGCTGAACATGCAGATCATCAATAACGCTAAAAATTGTCTCTTTTTTCTTCCGCTCAAAATGGCTGGCCGCACGCTGAAAAAGAGAAAAACCCGTTTTTTTGTGCCAGCGTCGGGTTTTCTTGATGAGCTTATTCGTTGCATTGAGATTCATCATTTCACCTTAATAAATTCAGAATAGCTCTTTTAGCGTACGGCGAAGCAGTTTCATTTTTAACTTAGCGTCTTTTTTACGCCCTCGTAATAAACAATTCATACGAGTCGATTTAAACCCACGAAAAGACATGAGCTGGAACAAGTTATTACTGCGAGTAACTTCAGACATGTACTGTCGATATTTAAAATAGAGCTTACGGTACGCATTGTATTTTTTAACTTGCGACGTAATCCGATCGCTCCCGTGTTCAGCATCCACCATCGCAGTACTGAAACTGTACTTGATACCTGGACCATATTTCAGAATTAATTTAATCCAGACGTCGCGATCTTGCTGTTGTTTAATTTCAGGAGAAAATCCGCCTACCCCTAATAGTTTTTCTTTAGTGGTCAAGACCTGATTGCCCACCACGTTTTCGCACAAAATATCCTGTAGCGCAATTATCCTTTTATCATCAGTATCCGGATAAGTGCGGTGGGTCTTATCAAGCCGGGCGGGGGTATCCGTCACAAAGGCATACTTATCATCATACCGCTCAGCGAGTTTCGTCAGACGTTCTGGCAGGAAATAATCGTCATCATCCAGCCCCGTCACAAACACGCCGTGCGATAGCACATAACCCCGGTTACGGCTGAAGTTAGAACCGCTGTTCTTTTCGTTACGTTCGTAGATGAAATGCACAAAACGCGCTTCACACTCCGCGCGCATACGCTCGATAAGTTGAGCGGTTTGCTCATTAGAACAATCATCAACAATAACCAATTCTACCGCGGGGTATGTCTGAGCAATAACTGAACGAATTGCGCGCTCCAGCAACGCCTCTCTGTTGTAGGTGGTGATGATTACTGAAATCAGTTCGTTCATGGCATGCTCGTCTGGTAAAAGGTATTTCTCCATCGGGAGAATACCTTTTTCCCGATGGAGAATCAAAACGATTACTTAATGACCTTATGGTGTTTGTTCTGTTCAAGGAAAACAATCGACATTATCAACGTCAGCATCCAGGCTACAGGGGTTGTTTTTGAATAGAACATCACGCCACCTACTCCGAACATAACAATCGAGACCAGGAAAGCGAAAAGAATAATACTTTTACGGATACGTAATGCATACCAGCCAAGCGATATAACAAACAGAATATAGAGAATAACGCCTGAAGGACCTTTTACAGAAAGGGTTTCAACAATTTCATTATGAAGATGACCACGAATGTGATCCAGTGCACCTGACAGGCTTGGATCTTTATTAACTTCATCAATTATCTTTGCGTTTCGCTCATCAGTAGACTGCCATAAATAACTATTTTTAGATGCAGCTAATCCCACCTTCCACATAGCAAAACGAGCCCCAACAGAAGTGGCACTGTTCGCTTTATCATAGGAAGCGATGTCATTATTAAAGTCATTATAACGCTGTGTCAGACTGTCTTTCATCATAAATGCGCCTGCCAGCAAAGCGATCAGAAAAACAGACACCCCCTTCCACGGAATATGCTTGTCCCGGTACAGCTTAAACACCATCAAGCCGAAGAAAATAATCGGATAGGTCAAAATAGCTGCCCGCGTTTCTGTCGCCACCAGTACCAGGAAGGTAATAAAGAAGTGCGCGAGTATAAACAGCTCTTTCCATCGACTTGAACTGTGTTGTAGCACCAGAATCGTATAGAACGAGATAAACGCAATGGTATAGGCAGCTCCTGTTGCATCAGCTCCACCAGCAAGGGAGAGCGTTACCCTTTGGTTTTCAAGAAACAGGTGTTGGTACCCGGCGTAGACAATAATCATCACCTGCAATGCGATAGCCAGCAGCATATGAATCTTATTGCTACCTACTTTGAGCTGATTACGGTTCACAAACACGAAGATGGAAAATGCTCCGAACAGGCAGATTTTCCCGACTTCAAGATAAGCGCGATATGAGTTGATCGCCGCACTATCAACCTTATACATTCGGTACCAGACCAGATCGCAAATCCCGATGATCAACAGGACCAGACAAAGCCAGAATGCATCATTCTTTCTGAAATTTTTAATATCCAACAAGAAAATAACGAATGCGGTAACACCCGCCAGGCCCAAAATTTTGGCAGATAAATTGGGTGAAACAACTACGCAACCAAAAGCGATAGCACACAGTCCAAAGAGTAATTGCAACAACGCACACTGGACCTTATCTCGTTCTACATTAATCATCATTATTCCATTTACTAAGAAGGCAAAGCAGGCTAGCACACTGCTAAATGCAAGTTTATCGCACCAGTGTTAACGAATATTACGCCAGTCATAGGACTTCCCGGTCGTGTCCAGCACGGAAACGTTCTTATTGTAACCGGTAAGCCAGGACTGTACCGACTGGACAGGCTCCCCCTGGCGATGGATCCCAAGCCACAGCTCTGCCAGCGTATTAATATCATCAGCTGACCATACGGTATTGTAATCTCCGGTATATTGCTTACCAGAATCCACCTGATGTCCGTACCAGATAAACACCGGGATATGCAGTGCCTCTCGTGGAGGATTAACGTTACCGTGGGAGTAAGCTACAGCACGTTTCGGATCGCGAATGAGGCCATGATCGGAGAAATACATGACGGATGAGCGCGAGTTTTCCAGAAGGCTAAAGACCTTGCCCATCAACGTATCCGTATATCGCACAGAGTTGTCATAACAGTCATCGGCTTCATTATCACCGTGCAAAACCGCCTGGCTGGCAGGGAAGCGTCGACAGGAAGGTTCGTGACTTCCGTACAAATGCAGAACAATTAATTTCTTGCCCGGCGCTTTAAGCGCATTCTGCAACAGCGGCAAAAGGTCTTCGTCGTAGCCCCCGTCAATCCATTCATGCTGTTTCGTGTTCAGAGCAATGCCGGTAATGACGTTATTATGCGCCCCTCCTTTACCCTGACGACTAAACCAGTACGTATCATATCCCGCTTTATTAGCGATATTGATGACGTTATCGCCATACTTACGCGGATCGCGTGCATTCACAGTATCCGCGGTTAACGCCAGCGGTACCGCCATAATCGTGACCGGTGCAGGCGTAACGGCATTGCGGAACAGTAAGAGCTGCGATTTTTGCTTTTCCAGCTCTGGAGTAGTATCTCGTTGATAACCATAGATACTCATATTTGCCGTACGCTCAGACTCACCAATGATCAGCACATAGTTTTCGATGCCGGTATCGGATAACGTGATTTTATAATCAGGAATATTTTTGCCGATATTGGCCACCACGGCATTATCTTCAATGGCCTGCATAAAGACTTTTGATGTGCTAACAGGCGTCGCCTGAACCACGCGCTGTGCCAGGCTTTCGACGCTGCTTTTCCTGAGTTGATGCTGCAAGGCCTGACCATAAAAAGCCAGCAGCGTGACGGCAAGCGCAACGGCGGGCCAGCGACGAAAACGCGGCGCGACAGGCCATTTGCCGGTATTCGCGGTATAAATGAACAACGCGGACAGGGCGATAAAGATCAGACAATCGCGCCAGTACAAACCGAGCATCGAACTTGCTTCACCCGGTGTCGTATTGAGTACGCTCAGCGCAAAACCATAACTAAACGCAGAATTGAAATTACTCCAGGCGTATAGCTGTAAAGTAATATCTGCTGCAACCGGAATTAATAAAATAATCGCCAGTACATTCCTGATTAATTTATTGTTTATACATTTTAATGTCAGCAATATCAGCGCGAAAACCAACGTACGGTTAATCACCGCATTATATTTAGCATGTATAATATTAACGCCAATGACTATTAGCAGTGAAATAACGACAGTAAAGAAAGCGGTAAATCGCGAAGGTGTCTCAACCAACTTCTGTGAAAACAGTGTGGACATAATGACCTGATTAGCCTGGCAATATCTTTCCTGACGAAATCATTTTGATTGCAAGAATGAACGTGCGGAGAAGACAGAATGGATGAAATTTCGCCAGAAGTTAACAAGTAACTTCTGGAAAGTCAAACCGCTAAGAAAGAGCGCTGGCACCCGTAAAAGCGATGCCAGCAGACAGGTTACTCCCAGCTCAGGATCACCTTCCCTGACTGGCCGGAACGCATCGCGTCGAAGCCCTGCTGGAACTCATCGATGGAGAAACGGTGAGTAATAATTGGGGACAGATCCAGACCGGACTGAATCAGCGCCGCCATCTTGTACCAGGTCTCGAACATCTCGCGGCCATAGATGCCCTTGATGAACAGCCCTTTGAAGATGACTTTATTCCAGTCGATAGACATATCTGACGGCGGAATACCCAGCATCGCGATACGGCCGCCGTGGTTCATGGTGTCGAGCATGGTGCGGAACGCCGGCGGCGCGCCGGACATCTCCAGACCCACGTCAAAGCCCTCGGTCATGCCCAGCTCTTCCATCACGTCGGTCAGGCTCTCTTTCGAGACATCCACCGCGCGGGTGACCCCCATTTTGCGCGCCAGAGACAGACGGTATTCGTTCACGTCGGTGATCACAACGTTGCGCGCACCCACGTGCTTCGCCACGGCTGCCGCCATAATGCCGATTGGGCCCGCGCCGGAGACCAGCACGTCTTCACCGACCAGGTCGAAGGAGAGCGCGGTGTGTACCGCGTTGCCGAACGGGTCGAAGATGGAGGCCAGATCGTCAGAAATATTGTCCGGGATTTTGAAGGCGTTAAAGGCCGGGATCACCAGGTATTCCGCGAAGCAGCCCGGACGGTTCACGCCCACGCCGATGGTATTACGGCACAGGTGCGTACGTCCGCCGCGGCAGTTACGGCAGTGACCACAGGTAATATGGCCTTCACCGGAGACGCGGTCGCCAATTTTAAAACCTTTTACTTCCTGGCCGATGCCCACCACTTCGCCGACATATTCGTGACCGACAACCATCGGTACCGGAATGGTTTTCTGCGACCACTGGTCCCAGTTGTAGATGTGAACGTCAGTACCGCAGATAGCCGTTTTACGAATTTTGATCAGCAGATCGTTATGACCGACTTCCGGTTCCGGCACGTCGGTCATCCAAATCCCTTCTTCCGCTTTCAGTTTGGATAACGCTTTCATCACACGTCCTCAGGCAATGACGCCCAGCTGTTTGCCGATGCGGGTAAAGGCTTCCACCGCACGTTCAATTTGTTCAGGCGTATGCGCCGCAGACATCTGGGTGCGGATACGCGCCTGACCTTTTGGCACCACCGGGAAGAAGAACCCGGTGACGTAAATACCTTCTTTCTGCAGTTCGCGGGCAAATTGCTGCGCGACGACCGCATCACCCAGCATCACCGGAATGATCGCGTGGTCAGCACCGGCCAGGGTGAAACCTGCGGCGCTCATTTTTTCACGGAACAGACGGGCGTTGGACCACAGACGGTCGCGCAGCTCAGCGCCAGACTCCACCATCTCCAGCACTTTGATGGAGGCGGCAACAATCGCCGGCGCCAGGGAGTTGGAGAACAGATACGGGCGAGAGCGCTGACGCAGCCATTCCACCACCTCTTTGCGCGCGGCGGTATAGCCGCCTGATGCGCCGCCAAGCGCTTTGCCCAGCGTACCGGTGATGATGTCCACGCGGCCCATGACGTCGCAGTATTCGTGGGAACCGCGGCCGTTTTCGCCGACAAAGCCGACCGCGTGAGAGTCATCGACCATCACCAGCGCGTCGTATTTGTCTGCCAGATCGCACACGCCCTTCAGGTTAGCGATCACACCGTCCATGGAGAACACGCCGTCGGTGGCGATCAGCACGTGGCGGGCACCCGCTTCACGAGCCTCTTTCAGGCGTGCTTCCAGCTCAACCATGTCGTTGTTGGCGTAGCGGAAACGCTTCGCTTTACACAGGCGTACGCCGTCGATGATGGAGGCGTGGTTCAGGGCGTCGGAGATAATCGCATCTTCTGCGCCGAGCAGGGTCTCAAACAGACCGCCGTTGGCGTCGAAGCAGGAGGAGTACAGAATCGCGTCTTCCATTCCGAGGAAACTCGCCAGCTTTTGCTCAAGCTGCTTGTGGCTGTCCTGGGTACCGCAGATAAAGCGTACGGAGGCCATGCCGAAACCGTGGGTGTCCATGCCGTTTTTTGCAGCGGCAATCAGCTCAGGATGATTCGCAAGACCTAAGTAGTTGTTCGCACAAAAGTTAATCACATGGCTGCCGTCGGCAACGGTGATGTCCGCCTGCTGGGCAGACGTGATAATACGCTCTTCCTTGAACAACCCTTCCGCACGTGCGGTGTCGAGGTCGCTGTTTAACTGTTTGTAAAAATCACCACGCATTGCAATTCTCCAGACTCGGCAAATTTCGGGACATATTACCCAAACCTATAGTTCATGACGAGATGACACGTCATCTCTTATCGTTTTTGCAGCATAAATCACGCGTACCCCTGCGCTGTGAAGGTGAATGGCTGAAGGGCAGCCATACTAATGATATGATAGAGACATTAGCGTCCGGGATTGTCCCCGGGCTCCACACTTCAAAGGTTACAGTTATGATCATCGTTACCGGCGGCGCAGGCTTTATCGGCAGTAATATTGTTAAGGCTCTCAATGACAAAGGCATCACCGACATCCTGGTGGTTGACAACCTGAAAGATGGCACTAAGTTCGTCAACCTGGTGGATCTGAACATCGCTGACTACATGGATAAAGAAGACTTCCTTATCCAGATTATGGCAGGCGAAGAGTTCGGCGAGATCGAAGCCATCTTCCACGAAGGTGCGTGTTCTTCCACCACCGAGTGGGATGGTAAGTACATGATGGACAACAACTATCAGTACTCTAAAGAGATCCTGCACTACTGCCTGGAGCGTGAGATTCCGTTCCTGTACGCCTCCTCCGCGGCAACCTACGGCGGCCGCACCTCGGACTTCATCGAATCCCGCGAATATGAGCAGCCGCTGAACGTCTACGGTTATTCTAAATTCCTGTTCGACGAGTACGTGCGTCAGGTTCTGCCAGAAGCGAACTCGCAGATCGTTGGTTTCCGCTACTTCAACGTCTACGGACCGCGTGAAGGCCACAAAGGCAGCATGGCAAGCGTGGCGTTCCACCTGAACACCCAACTGAATAACGGTGAAAGTCCAAAACTGTTCGAAGGCAGCGACGGCTTTAAGCGCGACTTCGTTTACGTGGGCGACGTGGCGGCCGTAAACCTGTGGTTCTGGGAAAACGGCGTGTCCGGCATCTTCAACCTCGGTACCGGCCGTGCGGAATCCTTCCAGGCAGTGGCTGACGCCACGCTGGCGTATCACAAAAAAGGCAGCATCGAGTACATTCCGTTCCCGGAAAAACTGAAAGGCCGTTATCAGGCGTTCACGCAGGCCGATCTGACCAACCTGCGCGCCGCAGGCTACGACAAGCCGTTCAAGACCGTTGCCGAAGGCGTAACGGAATATATGGCCTGGCTGAACCGCGACGCGTAAGTATGAGAATTCTGGTGATCGGCCCGTCATGGGTGGGCGACATGATGATGTCGCAAAGTCTCTATCGCACGCTCAAGGCGCGTTATCCCCAGGCGATAATCGACGTGATGGCACCCGCATGGTGCCGTCCGCTGTTATCGCGTATGCCGGAAGTGAATGAAGCCATCCCGATGCCACTCGGCCACGGGGCGCTGGAAATCGGCGAACGCCGCAAGCTCGGTCATAGCCTGCGCGAGAAGCGCTACGATCGCGCGTATGTCCTGCCAAACTCCTTTAAATCCGCCCTGGTGCCCTTCTTTGCGGGCATCCCACATCGCACCGGCTGGCGCGGTGAAATGCGCTACGGTCTGCTGAACGATGCGCGGGTGCTGGATAAAGAAGCCTGGCCGCTGATGGTGGAGCGCTATGTGGCGCTGGCCTATGACAAAGGCGTGATGCGCAGCGCGAAAGATCTGCCGCAGCCGCTGCTCTGGCCACAGCTTCAGGTTAACGACGGTGAAAAATCCCAGACCTGCAGCACGTTTGGTCTTTCGTCTGAACGCCCGATGATTGGCTTCTGCCCAGGCGCCGAGTTCGGCCCGGCAAAACGCTGGCCGCACTATCACTATGCGGAGCTGGCGAAACAGCTGATTGACGAAGGCTACCAGATTGTCCTGTTCGGTTCGGCAAAAGATCACGAGGCTGGCAACGAAATTCTCGCCACGCTGAGCAACGAGCAGCAGGCCTGGTGCCGCAATCTGGCAGGAGAAACGCAGCTTGAACAGGCTGTTATCCTGCTTGCCGCCTGTAAAGCGGTGGTCACTAACGACTCTGGCCTGATGCACGTCGCCGCTGCGCTCAACCGCCCACTGGTGGCGCTGTATGGCCCAAGTAGCCCGGACTTCACGCCCCCGCTTTCTCATAAAGCGCGCGTCATCCGCCTGATCACCGGCTACCACAAAGTGCGCAAAGGTGATGCCGCAGAAGGCTACCATCAGAGCCTGATCGACATTACGCCAGCGCGCGTTCTCGAAGAGCTTAACGAGCTGCTGTTGAGCGAAGAAGGATAACGAATGCGGGTACTGATCGTTAAAACTTCTTCGATGGGCGATGTTCTGCATACGCTGCCGTCACTGACGGACGCCATGCGGGCCATTCCCGGTATTCGTTTTGACTGGGTGGTGGAGGAAGGCTTCGCGCAGATCCCCACCTGGCATGAAGCGGTTGACCGCGTGATCCCGGTGGCGATTCGCCGCTGGCGCAAAGCGTGGTTCTCCGCGCCGATTAAAGCCGAACGCAAAGCCTTCCGTGAGGCGGTGCAGGCACAGCGTTACGACGCCATCATCGACGCCCAGGGGCTGGTGAAAAGCGCCGCGCTGGTAACGCGTCTGACACACGGCGTAAAGCACGGGATGGACTGGCACAGCGCCCGCGAACCGCTGGCGAGCCTGTTTTATAACCGTCGTCATCACATCGCAAAGCAACAGCATGCGGTGGAACGTACCCGCGAGCTGTTTGCCAAAAGCCTGGGCTATGCGAAACCGGAAACCCAGGGCGACTATGCAATTTCCCGGCATTTCCTGCACGCCTCATCGCAGAAAAGCGACCCTTATTTGATTTTCCTTCACGCGACAACCCGCGATGACAAGCACTGGCCGGAAGCGTACTGGCGCGAACTGATCGGCCTGCTGGCAAGCGCGGGGCTGCGTATTAAACTCCCGTGGGGCGCACCGCACGAAGAGGCTCGGGCCAAACGTCTGGCAGAAGGGTTTGATTACGTGGACGTTCTGCCACGCATGAAACTTGACGGCGTCGCTCAGGCGCTGGCAGGCGCTACGGCTGTGGTCTCCGTGGATACGGGCCTCAGCCACCTGACGGCGGCGCTGGACCGTCCTAACATCACGCTTTACGGCCCAACGGACCCGGGTCTGATCGGCGGCTATGGAAAAAATCAGTATATCTGCCGCCCGGAACACTCATCGCAGCTGAGCGATCTCAGCGCCGCTGCGGTATTTGCGCAATTAGAGCCTTTGCTGGCAGCAGAGAGAGCCTATGTCTGATTTTTTCTCAGCGGAGCGCCCGCCAAAGCGCGTGCTGATTATTAAGCTGCGTCACCACGGTGACGTTCTGCTTACCTCGCCGGTTTTTACCGTGCTGAAAAAGAACTGGCCCAACGTGGAGGTCGACGCGCTGGTCTATGACGACACGCAGGCGATGCTGACCAGCCACCCGCATATCGACCAGGTCCATACTATTGGGCGCAACTGGCGCAAAAAGGGGTGGTTCGAACAATTCCGCCTTTACCGCGCCCTGCTGAATACCCTGAAAGGCCGTCAGTATGACGTGCTGATTAATCTGACCGAACACTGGCACGGCGCGCGCCTGGCGCGTCGCCTGAAGCCGCGCGTCTCCGTCGGCTTTAAGCCGGATAAACGCGGGGGCCTGGCACGTCGTCGCTGGGTGAAGTCGTTCACCACGCTCTACCCGGCGATTCAGGACAACAGCCGCCATATGGTGGAGGTCAATCTTGACGCCCTGCGCCGGATTGGTATTCATCCGCAGTCCGACGAAGACAAGCATACGCTTTTTGTGCCTGGTGACGCGGCAGAAGCCTCTGTGGCCGAAAAACTGACCGGGTTTGGGCTCACGAGTAAATCCTACATTCTGGTTCACCCGACCTCGCGCTGGATGTTTAAGGCCTGGGATATCAAAAAGCTGGCAGCGACCATTGATAACCTGGCGGCGCGCGGCTTGCCAATTATCCTTTCCGCCGCACCGTCAAAAGAAGAGAAGGCCTACATGGACGAGCTGCGCGCTGCGCTCACCCAGCCGGTCTTTGATTTGAGCGGTCAGTTGAACCTGAAAGAACTGGGCGCGCTCATGAAGCACGCGCGGGTCTATTTCGGTGTGGACTCCATGCCGATGCACCTTGCAAGCGCCGTCGGTACCCCGACCGTCGCCATCTTTGGCCCTACCGGCGCCATCAAGTGGGCACCGTGGGGGGTGAACTATCGCGTAATCGTTGCCGGGTTTACCTGCCAGCCGTGCGGTAAAGCGGGCTGCGGAGACAGCGGTGTCTCAGACTGCATCACAGCCATCACCCCACAGCAGGTGCTGAGCGCCATCGACACGATGCTCCTGGAAAATCCTGCATGAAGCTGGCGATAGTCCGACAAACCTACAACCCCAACGGTGGTGCAGAGCGTTTCGTCTCGCGCGCGCTTAACGTGCTGTCGCAGGACACGTCCCTGGACGTGACGCTGATTGCCCGCCAGTGGGAAGACGCCACCGGCTGGAAAACGCTGACAGTCAATCCGCCGTTCCGTAACCGTATCGCCCGTGAATCCGGCTTTGCCACCGAAGCCGCTTCGCATTTTGCGCAGTTTGATATTGTGCAAAGTCACGAGCGCATACCGGGAGCGACCATTTTCCGGGCCGGGGACGGGGTTCATGCCGCCTGGCTTGAGCAATATGGCCGCATCCTCTCGCCACTGGCGCGCTGGGCGCAATCTCTGAGCCGCTATCACCGCTACATTCTGCAGGCTGAGACGCAGATGTTTACCCATCCGCAGCTTCGCAAGGTGATCTGTAATTCGAAGATGGTGCGCGATGATATTGCCCGTCGCTTCGGGCTGTCGGAAGACAAGCTGACGGTGATCTACAACGGCGTAGACACCGTTCAGTTTAGCCCTGAGGTCCGCGCCCTTTCGCAGCGTGATGCACTGGGCATTCCCCGTAACGCACCGGTACTGGCGTATGTTGGGTCAGGTTTCAGTCGTAAAGGTGTTGCCACCGCGCTACGCGCCATTGTGCCGCATTCTGACGTCTGGCTGCTAATTGCCGGACGCGATAAACATGCGCGGAAGTTTGAAAAACTGGCACAGGCTCTGGGGGTTTCCTCACGCGTGAAGTTCCTGGGACCCGTTGCCAACGTGCGCGAAGTCTATGGGACGGCTGATGCTCTGATCCTGCCGACACTTTACGATCCCTTCCCGAACGTCTGCGTGGAAGCGCTGGCCTGCGGTCTGCCGCTGCTTACCAGCCACGGCTGCGGTGCGGCGGAGTGGATAAACGAGGGTAAAAACGGCTGGGTGCGTGATGCGCTGGACAGCGAAGGCTACCAGCAGGCCATATCTCAATGGCTGAAAGGCCGTGAACAGGGTGTCGATTACTCCGCTGCTGCGCGTGCAACTGCAGAGCCCTTCACCCTGGACAGAATGGCGAAAGAGCTGCAGGCACTTTATCGCGATCTGCTGCGCTGAGCCGCATCGGAGAAGACCTTCTCCATCGCGTCCAGCATACATTCGCGGGTAAAATGTGTACTCAGATAGTCATACCCCTGTTGCGCGAGCATCTCGCGAAGGGCTGAGTCGTCATAGAGTTTCATTATGGCATCGTGCAATGCGTTTTCGTCGCGCTGCGCGATTAAAATGCCCGTCTGCCCGTTAATCACCGCATCTCCCGTTCCACCGGCGTCCGTCGCAATAGTTGCAATACGGGTGGCTAATGATTGCAGTACGCCCTGTGGAACACCTTCCATATCGTGCGAAGGACTCAGCGCAATATCAAAGGCCGGAAACCAGCGTTCCGGATCGGGTTGATGTCCCGCCATGACCACGCGCTGCTGTAATCCCAGCGCGGCGATTTCCTGTTCCAGCGTCGCCTTGTGCGGGCCTTCGCCGACAATCGCCAGCTTGATGTGTGGATTGTCGATTTTCGCCAGGGCGCGCAACAGTACGCTATGGCCTTTGTTCGGGCGCAAATGCGACACCACGCCCAGCCAGAAATCGTCTCCGGACAGGCCACAATGCGCGCGGGCTTCGTGCTTATCTCCGGGGTGAAAACGCTGAGTATCGACACCGCTTGGCACCGAGGTACTCTGGGACATCGGCACGCCAATATTTGCCACCTGATGACGCAACGCCTCCCCCGTGGTCACGATATGCGCACAGGCCGTGCGGAACAGCCAGCGTGTCGTCCAGTTGTTGCGCGGTACGCCTGACGCATGACGGGTGCGGACCAGCGGCACAGGGTTGGCGAGCGTCAGATTCGCCAGCGCCACCAGCCATGTATCGGCAGAGTTGTGACTGTTGATAACGTCAATCGACTGACGGTTATCCTTCAGCCAGCGACGCAGCAACCGCAGATTTTTAAGGTTCTTGCGCTTCAACGGCATCGTGACAACCGTCAATCCGGCATTGCGCGCCAGCGCATGCAGCGGCGCGGTTTCCGGACAAAGGAGAGTAACCTGATGGCCACGCTGAATCATCCCAAGCGATTCGTTGATAATGCGCAGAGGCTGTCCGCCTTTGCCACCGTCTGCTTCAGTGTGAACAATATGCATACATTTCCTGTTAAGAATCTCGTCCGCGTGACGCTAATTTGCCGCCTGGCAGGATCTTTGTCCCTCCAGGCATATGTTTTTAGTATCCACCAGATATAATACAGCACGAATGGTATCACCATATTGGGTGGCCTGCCCTGAACACAACGGAGAAAGCATGTCCGACACACCTTTATTGAGCCTTGTAGTCGCCGTCTATAACGGTGAAAAATTCCTCAGCGCATTTTTCGACAGTATCAAAGCTCAACATCTGGACAGTCTGGAACTGGTCGTTGTGAACGACGGGTCAAGCGACAACTCCTCGGCCATCATTGCGCAGTACGCCGGAGAATTCCCGTTCTACAAGGTCATTGACCAGGCGAACCAGGGCGTCTCGGCGGCCCGTAATACGGGTCTGGCGCAAGCGACAGGCGAGTACGTCGCGTTCCCGGATATCGACGATGTCATTTATCCGGGCATGTATCCGCGACTGCTTGAAATGGCCAAAAATAACAATCTCGATGTGGCTACCTGCAACGGCACGTATATCTACGATGACGGCAGGCCGTCGAAGAAAATCTTCCCGTCCGACAAACTGCAATCTACAGACGTGCTGGATGGCCCAACGTGGCTACAGCGCGCGCTGGCGTCGCGTAAATTCCTGCACGTTACCTGGCTGAATATTTATCGCCACGCGTTTATTAAAGAGCAGGGTTTCACCTTTGAGCATGGTCTGCGTCATCAGGATATCCCGTGGACCACTGAAGTGCTGCTTACTGCAAAACGCGTGCAGTACACTGACGAAACGTTCTACGACTACCTGATTCATTCCGCCTCCGTCTCGCACACGCCAGGAACGGATGACACGCGTATGCGTAACGCCCGTCACTACATGAAAATCCTGGAAATGCTGGATGTTATCAACCAGCGCTACCCGGAGGCCGTGCGCCGGGTGCCGGCCTGCAGGTGGCAAATTGCAAAAGAGGGGCTGGGCATTCTGCACGCTATTAACAACATCGGCGATCTCAGCAAAAAACGCGAAATCATCCGTGAACTGTTCGACCGCGGTATCTGGGCACTCATCTGGAAAAATGCCCGTGGACTGCGCCAGCACTGGCGGCTGGGTCGCCGTTATTTCCGTTTGAAACGGTATCTGGCATAAGAGATAGCTTTACCTGGCTTAAATGCTTAGAATTTGCCCGCCGAAACTAAAAAAACGGATAATCGCTTGGAATTGTTGTATACCGCTCTGCTCTACATCATTCAGCCACTGGTGTGGCTGAGGCTGTTGCTTCGTAGCCGTAAAGCGCCTGCGTATCGTAAACGCTGGGCTGAACGCTATGGCTTCTGCCGCAATAAAGTCGCTCCGGACGGTATTTTGCTGCATTCCGTTTCTGTCGGTGAAACGCTGGCGGCAATCCCGCTGGTTCGCGCCCTGCGTCACCGCTACCCGTCGCTGCCAATTACCGTCACGACGATGACGCCAACCGGCTCGGAGCGCGCGTTATCCGCTTTTGGCAAAGACGTCCATCACGTCTATCTCCCTTACGATCTGCCCTGCGCCATGAATCGTTTCCTCAACACCGTGCGCCCGAAGCTGGTGATTGTGATGGAAACCGAACTGTGGCCGAACATGATTTCCGCCCTGCATGCCCGCAAAATTCCGCTGGTGATTGCCAACGCGCGCCTGTCAGAGCGCTCGGCGAAAGGCTACGGCAAGCTGGGTAAATTTATGCGCCGCCTGCTGAGCAAGATCACGCTGATCGCCGCGCAGAATGAAGAAGATGCGGCACGCTTTGTCTCTCTGGGCCTCAAACGCAACCAGCTTGCGGTAACGGGCAGCCTGAAGTTCGATATTTCTGTTACCCCTGAGCTCGCTGCCCGTGCGATCACGCTGCGTCGCCAGTGGGCCCCGCGTCGTCAGGTCTGGATTGCGACCAGTACCCATGACGGTGAAGAAGAGATCATCCTGCAGGCTCACCGCAAGCTGCTGGAAAGCTTCCCTGATTTACTGCTGATCCTCGTGCCCCGCCATCCGGAGCGTTTCAAAGATGCCCGTGAAATGGTGCAGAAAGGCGGTTTCAGCTTCACGTTGCGCAGCAGCGGTGAGATCCCTTCCGGCAGCACCCAGGTGGTGATTGGCGATACAATGGGCGAACTGATGCTGCTGTACGGCATTGCTGACCTCGCGTTTGTCGGTGGCAGCCTGGTCGAGCGTGGCGGACATAACCCGCTGGAGCCAGCAGCCCACGCCATTCCGGTGCTGATGGGGCCGCACACGTTTAACTTCAAAGATATCTGCGCGAAATTACAGCAGGCCGATGGTTTGATTACCGTGACCGATGCAGATTCAGTAGTCAAAGAGGTATCGACCCTTCTGACTGACGAAGATTATCGCCTGTGGTACGGGCGCCATGCGGTCGAAGTGCTGCACCAGAACCAGGGCGCCCTGACCCGTCTGCTGCAGCTTCTGCAACCTTACCTGCCCCAGCGGAGCCATTAATGTCAACGCGTCTGTCGGTCGTGATGATCGCCAAAAACGCCGCCGACCTGCTTCCGGACTGCCTGGCCTCCGTTGCCTGGGCTGACGAGATAGTCATTCTTGACTCCGGAAGTACGGACAACACGGTGGACGTTGCCCGGGCAGCGGGTGCAAAAGTCTTTGTCGACGCTGACTGGCAAGGCTATGGCATCCAGCGCCAGCGCGCGCAGGGGTATGCCACCGGTGAGTATGTCCTGATGCTCGATACTGACGAGCGCATTACGCCAGAACTTCAGCAGGCCATTCAGGCGGTACTTTCCTCGCCCCAGCCTGGCGCCGTATACAGCATTGCCCGCCGCAACTACTTCCTTGGCCGTTTTATGCGCCACAGCGGCTGGTATCCTGACCGCGTGATGCGCCTCTACGAGCGCGAGCGGTATCAGTACAACGATAATCTGGTGCATGAATCCCTGAGCTGCGATAACGCCCAGGTGATCCCCCTGACGGGCGATTTGCTGCACCTGACCTGCCGCGATTTCGCCAGCTTCCAGCGTAAACAGCTCAACTATGCCACCGCATGGGCGCAGGAGCGTCACCAACGCGGCAAGAAGGCCTCGCTGACGGGTATCTTTACCCACACGCTGGGCGCGTTCCTGAAAACGCTGCTGCTGCGCGGCGGCGTACTGGACGGTAAGCAGGGCTGGTTACTCGCGGTAGTGAATGCCCAGTATACTTTCAACAAATACACCGAGCTGTGGGCGCTCTGCCGCGGCTACTCAGAGAAAACGTGAGCCATGAGCACAAAAGCGATTTATCCGGGTACCTTCGATCCGATCACCAACGGTCATCTTGATATCATCACCCGTGCGGCATGCATGTTCGACAAGGTGATCCTGGCCATAGCCGCCAGCCCCAGCAAAAAGCCGATGTTTGACCTCAACGAGCGCGTGCAGCTTGCCACCGATGCGATTTCGCACCTGCCGAACGTTGAGGTGGTCGGGTTTAGCGACCTGATGGCAAACTTCGCACGCGCCCAGCAGGCGAATATTCTGATCCGTGGTTTACGCGCGGTGGCAGACTTCGAGTATGAGATGCAGCTGGCGCACATGAACCGCCACCTGATGCCGGAGCTGGAGAGCGTGTTCCTGATGCCCTCCAAAGAGTGGTCGTTTATCTCTTCCACGCTGGTGAAAGAGGTGGCGCGTCATCACGGGGACGTTACCCATTTCCTGCCGGTTAACGTCCACCAGGCGTTGATGGAAAAGCTAAAGTAGCTCTACTTCTGGCACTGACGGCAGTAGAACGTGGCGCGCTGGGCGTGCTTCGTGGCAATAACTGGCGTGCCGCAGACTCTGCACGGTTCGCCCTTACGGCCATACACCTGAAGCTCCTGGGCAAAATAGCCCGGCTTACCGTCACTTTGCAGGAAGTCCTTCAGCGTTGTCCCGCCCTGCTCAATCGAGCGAAGTAATACGGCTTTAATCACCCGGACCAGCAGCTCACACTCCTGCGCCGACAGCGAAGAGGCCAGCCGATCGGGATGGATCCCGGCGGCAAACAGCGATTCGCTGGCATAAATATTCCCCACGCCGACCACCAGCTTGTTATCCATTAGCCAGGGCTTAATCGGGCTTTTCTTCTTCGCGCACTTCGCCTTAAGATATTCCGCGTTAAACGCGTCTGAAAGCGGCTCCGGGCCCAGATGCGCCAGCACGTTATGTCCTTCCAGCTCCTTCGTCCACAGCCACGCGCCAAAGCGCCGTGGGTCAGTGTAGCGGAGCACTTTGCCGTTGCTCATCACCAGATCGACGTGGTCGTGCTTTTCAGCAGGCAGTTCTTCGGTAAGGATGCGCAGGCTCCCGGACATCCCCAGGTGGATAATGATCCAGCCGTCGGGCAGTTCCAGCAGCAGGTATTTCGCGCGACGCTGCACGCTAAGGACGGGTTGATCGCTCAGGGCATGGATCTCATCGGACACCGGCCAGCGTAGACGACCGTTACGGACAACCGCGTGAAGAATCGTCGCGCCGACCAGATGAGGCTCAATGCCGCGACGGCTGGTTTCTACCTCAGGTAATTCAGGCATGGTTCCTCCGTTGAGATACAGAATGCAAAAAACCCCGCAGTTGCGGGGTTTTTCGATACAAGGAGACTAAAATTATTTGATTTTAGCTTCTTTGTACAGTACGTGCTGGCGTACAACTGGATCGAACTTTTTCAGTTCCAGTTTTTCCGGCTTAGTACGTTTGTTCTTCGTGGTGGTGTAGAAGTGACCTGTACCAGCAGAAGAAACCAGCTTGATTTTCTCGCGAATACCTTTAGCCATGATTTATTTCCTCTTTAAGTACTTAGTACTTTTCGCCACGGGCACGCAGTTCGGACAGAACTGTATCGATGCCTTTCTTATCGATTACACGCATACCTTTAGCAGATACGCGCAGGGTGACAAAACGCTTCTCGCTCTCAACCCAGAAACGGTGAGAGTGCAGGTTCGGCAGGAAACGGCGTTTAGTCGCGTTCAGTGCGTGGGAACGGTTGTTACCGGTCACCGGACGCTTGCCAGTAACTTGGCAGACTCGGGACATGTCTATTCTCCAAAAATCAAATTAGCTCGAGCTTCGTATGGGGTATCGGCGCCTCGTCAGGCTTTACAGCCCGGTCATCGCATAGTTCTAAGTGAACTCTCGATTGCCAGGCCCAAATGCCAAACCCGAGATTCTCAAAGGTGGCGTAGTATACGCTGACTCGGCGGTGTGCTCAAGTCCCGAACAGACAAAGATCCCGATGGATCGCGAGAAATAGCCTAAATCCAGCCATGTTCTGCGAAAGAAATGTACTCACCGCGGCCAATTATCAGATGGTCCAGCACACGAATGTCCATGAATTGACAGCATTTGATAATGCGTTCGGTGATTTCTTTGTCCGCTCTGCTCGGTTCTGCACAGCCAGAGGGGTGATTATGCGCGAGGATCACGCCCGCTGCATTCACTTTTATCGCTTCCCGCACAATTTCACGCGGATGCACCTCAACGTGGCTCAACGTGCCCGCAAAGAGACAGCTATGTTTCAGCACCCGATTTCTGTTATCAACAAAGATCACCATAAAGATCTCGCGTTCAATATCGGTTAACTGGCTTTGCAGGAATTCGCGCGTCATTGCGGGCGTCAGGATCGGATCGTCCTTCTCCATGCGGACATTGTAAAAACGGCGGGCAAGTTCGGCAATGGCCCGCAACTGGGCATATTTCGCCACGCCGATCCCCTCAACGTGCGTAAACTGCGCCAGATCGGCGGTCAGTAAACTGTACAGCGAACCGAAACGTGCTATCAGCTCTTTTGCCAGCGTAAATACCGTTTTGCCGGGCGTTCCGGTACGTAAAAAGAGCGCCAGCAGTTCGTCATCTTTTAACAGGGTGACGTCGTAGCGCAGCAGTTTTTCACGCGGCAGCAGCTGTTCATCCTCTTCTTCCATGCTCTTTCTCCCTTTTTTAACCGCATGCTGCCACACGCCAATCCGGCGCTCGACGGCCACGTTGCGTTCTTGCGTAGCGCCTCGCAAAGTGGTCGAAGGACAAAATCACCCCGCTTTGGGGATTGTGATAAAATGCCTGCTCTCTGGTGAAACCCAACAGGAAAGAATCATGATGAGCCTGGCCGGTAAAAAAATCGTTCTTGGCGTGAGCGGCGGCATTGCTGCCTACAAAGCGCCAGAGCTGGTGCGTCGTCTGCGCGAGCGCGGGGCAGATGTGCGGGTCGCGATAACCGAAGGCGGTAAAGCCTTTATCACTCCTCTGAGCCTGCAGGCCGTTTCAGGATACCCGGTATCTGACAGCCTGCTCGATCCGGCCGCCGAAGCCGCGATGGGCCATATTGAGCTGGGTAAATGGGCTGACCTGGTTATCCTTGCCCCCGCCACGGCTGATTTAATCGCCCGGGTGGCGGCCGGTATGGCAAACGATCTGGTCTCTACCATTTGTCTGGCCACGCCTGCCCCTGTTGCCGTCGTTCCTGCCATGAACCAGCAGATGTACCGTAACGCGGCCACCCAGCACAATCTGGAGACGCTGGCCTCACGCGGCCTGCTTATCTGGGGTCCGGACAGCGGCAGCCAGGCCTGCGGCGATGTTGGCCCGGGTCGCATGCTTGACCCGCTGACGATTGTTGATATGGCCGCAGCCCATTTTTCGCCTGTCAACGATCTGCAACATCTCAACATCATGATTACCGCGGGCCCCACGCGCGAGCCGCTGGATCCGGTGCGCTACATCACCAATCACAGCTCCGGTAAAATGGGCTTTGCGATTGCCGCCGCCGCTGCGAAGCGTGGCGCGAACGTCACGCTGGTGAGCGGCCCGGTCTCACTGCCTACCCCTGCGTTTGTGAAGCGAATTGACGTTACTACCGCGCTGGAGATGGAAGCCGCCGTACAGGCTCATGCGCAAAGCCAGCAGATTTTTATCGGCTGTGCGGCCGTCGCAGACTATCGTGCCGAGACGATCGCCGAGGCTAAAATTAAAAAGCAAGGCGATGAATTAACACTAAAAATGGTAAAAAACCCGGACATTGTTGCCGGTGTCGCCGCACTAAAAAGCCACCGTCCATACGTTGTTGGGTTTGCCGCAGAAACGAATAATGTGGAAGAATATGCCCGGCAAAAACGTACCCGCAAAAACCTCGATTTGATTTGCGCGAACGACGTATCGCTGGCCACACAAGGATTTAACAGCGACAGCAACGCACTGCACCTTTTCTGGCAGGATGGAGATAAAGTCTTACCGCTTGAGCGCAAGGAACTCCTGGGCCAACAATTACTCGACGAGATCGTTACCCGTTATGATGAAAAAAATCGACGTTAAGATTCTGGACCCGCGTGTTGGCGAGCAATTCCCGCTGCCAACCTATGCCACCTCCGGCTCTGCCGGTCTTGACCTGCGCGCCTGTCTCGATGACGCCGTAGAACTGGCTCCGGGTGCCACTACCCTGGTTCCAACTGGCCTGGCCATTCACATTGCTGACCCGTCGCTGGCGGCGGTGATCCTGCCGCGTTCTGGTCTGGGCCATAAGCACGGCGTTGTGCTGGGGAACCTGGTCGGCCTGATCGACTCCGACTACCAGGGTCAGCTGATGGTCTCCGTCTGGAACCGTGGTCAGGACAGCTTCACCATTGAACCGGGTGAGCGTATCGCACAGATGGTCTTTGTACCGGTGGTACAGGCAGAATTTAACCTGGTGGCAGACTTTGACGCCACCGACCGCGGCGAAGGCGGCTTCGGCCATTCCGGGCGCAAATAACGGCCCGACAGACACGTATCTCACAGCGTCATAATGCAATAACAAACCGCAAACGCCCGTTTGCGGTCGCTGTGTGGATGCCAGCCTGGCAAGTGCTTATTTTCAGGGGTATTTTGTAACATGGCAGAAAAACAAACCGCGAAAAGGAATCGTCGCGAAGAAATACTTCAATCTCTGGCTCTGATGCTTGAATCCAGCGATGGCAGTCAACGCATCACCACCGCTAAACTGGCCGCCTCTGTGGGCGTGTCTGAGGCGGCGCTGTACCGTCATTTTCCGAGCAAGACCCGGATGTTCGACAGCCTGATCGAGTTTATTGAAGACAGCCTGATCACGCGCATCAACCTGATTCTGAAAGACGAAAAAGACACCACCGCGCGTCTGCGTCTGATTGTGCTGTTAATCCTGGGCTTCGGTGAACGCAATCCGGGCTTAACTCGTATCCTCACCGGCCACGCGCTGATGTTTGAGCAGGACAGACTACAGGGCCGCATTAACCAGCTTTTCGAACGCATTGAAGCTCAGCTGCGCCAGGTACTGCGCGAAAAGAAAATGCGCGAAGGCGAAGGTTACAGCATTGATGAAACGCTGCTGGCAAGCCAGATTCTGGCGTTTTGTGAAGGGATGCTCTCTCGCTTTGTGCGCAGCGAGTTCAAATACTGTCCAACGGACGATTTTGACGCCCGCTGGCCGTTAGTAGCTGCTCAGTTGCAGTAACACCGTTGCCGGGTGGCGGCTTCGCCTTATCGGGCCTACGAAATGCGCAGGCCCGTTAAGCGTAGCGCCACCGGGCAATTTAACTACACCCCGAACGCTTCCCGGTACGCACGTACCGCTGCCAGATGGTCCGCCATCTCAGGCTTCTCTTCCAGATACGCAATCAGGTCTTTCAGAGTGATAATCGACGTCACTTTGCAACTGTAATCGCGCTCGACTTCCTGAATAGCGGAAATTTCCCCGCGACCACGCTCCTGACGATCAAGAGAAATCAGCACGCCAGCAAGCGTCGCACCGTTGGCCTGAATAATCTCCATCGATTCGCGGATCGCCGTACCGGCGGTGATCACGTCGTCCACCAGCATGACGCGGCCCTGCAGCGCGCTGCCGACCAGATTCCCGCCTTCACCGTGGGTTTTAGCCTCTTTGCGGTTAAAGCAGTACGGCACGTCGCGGTCATGGTGTTCAGCCAGCGCCACCGCGGTGGTGGTCGCAATCGGAATACCTTTATAGGCCGGGCCAAACAGCAGGTCAAAATCAATCCCGGAATCCACCAGCGCTTCGGCATAGAAACGGCCTAACAATGCCAGATCGCGCCCGGTATTAAACAGCCCGGCGTTGAAGAAATAGGGACTCTTACGCCCGGATTTCAGCGTAAATTCGCCAAACTTGAGTACCTGCTTGTTGAGCGCAAACTCAATAAACTGGCGCTGATACGATTTCATGGATTTGCTCCTTTGGTTTTTCTGTCTTACAGGCAAAAAAAAGGCGACTCATTGGTCGCCTTTAAAATCAATTTTCTAACGCCGCTTTCTGCGTCGTTACAATAGATTCGATTCCCCCTCGGGCCAACGCCAGCAGAGAGAGAAGCTCTTCGTGAGTGAACGGCTCGCCTTCCGCCGTACCCTGTACTTCAATGATGCGACCGTCTTCGGTCATCACCACGTTCATGTCGGTTTCGGCTGCGGAATCTTCAACGTATTCCAGATCGCAAAGCGCTTCGCCGTTAACGATACCAACTGAAACCGCCGCAACCATGCCTTTCATTGGGTTGGTTTTCAGCTTGCCGGCCGCAACCAGCTTGTTCAGAGCGTCCGCCAGCGCCACGCAGGCACCGGTAATGGATGCGGTACGCGTACCGCCGTCTGCCTGAATTACGTCGCAATCGAGAGTGATGGTGAATTCGCCAAGGATTTTCAGGTCAACGGCGGCGCGAAGCGCGCGCGCGATCAGACGCTGAATCTCCATGGTACGACCGCCCTGCTTACCCTTTGCCGCTTCACGGGCATTACGGGTATGGGTCGCACGCGGCAGCATGCCGTATTCTGCGGTGATCCAGCCCTGCCCCTGACCTTTCAGGAAGCGCGGAACGCCTTCTTCGATGGAGGCAGTGCACAGCACTTTAGTGTCACCAAACTCAACCAGCACGGAGCCTTCTGCGTGTTTTGTATAGTTACGGGTCAGGATGACGGGACGCACCTGGTTGGCGCTACGACCTGATGGACGCATGATGGATTCTCCGGCTTGAAACGAATGTGGCTGCGCATTATACGGATAAAGGACGCTTATTCCTATCCTGAGAAGCCCCCGAAAGCTATAATCCCCCCATCTCTCCTTTAAAAACGGGAATGTCTATGATCCGCAGTATGACCGCCTACGCCCGGCGTGAAATCAAGGGTAGCTGGGGTAGCGCCACATGGGAAATGCGCTCGGTAAACCAGCGTTACCTGGAAACGTATTTCCGTATGCCGGAGCAGTTCCGCAGCCTTGAGCCTGTTGTACGCGAGCGTATTCGTACGCGTCTGACGCGCGGTAAAGTGGAATGTAACCTGCGCTTTGAGCCTGATGCCAGCGCACAGGGCGAGCTGATCCTCAACGAAAAACTGGCGAAACAGCTCGTGAATGCGGCGAACTGGGTCAAAATGCAGAGCGATGAAGGTGAAATCAACCCGGTTGATATTCTGCGCTGGCCTGGCGTCATGGCCGCCGGTGAGCAGGATCTGGATGCCATTGCCGCTGAAATCCTGGCAGCCCTCGACGGCACGCTCGACGACTTTATCGTTGCCCGCGAAACCGAAGGTCAGGCGCTGAAAGCGATGATTGAGCAGCGCCTTGAAGGCGTGAGCACCGAAGTGGCGAAAGTCCGCACCCATATGCCGGAAGTGCTGCAGTGGCAGCGCGAACGCCTTGTCGCCAAACTGGAAGAAGCAGAAGTTCAGCTGGAAAACACCCGTCTGGAACAAGAGCTGGTGCTGATGGCGCAGCGTATCGATGTCGCTGAAGAGCTGGACCGTCTGGAAGCGCACGTTAAAGAGACCTACAACATTCTGAAGAAGAAGGAAGCGGTGGGCCGCCGTCTGGACTTTATGATGCAGGAGTTCAACCGTGAGTCGAACACCCTGGCTTCTAAGTCGATCAATGCTGACGTGACGAATTCAGCGATTGAGTTGAAAGTGCTGATTGAGCAGATGCGCGAGCAGATTCAGAACATCGAGTAATGCCTTTCGGGTGGTGTCGACGGCACCACCCATTATTATTTCTAATCCATATCAACATCCGTTTTTACGTTTTACCGCCTATCATCAAGCCTGCTCAAGATAAATTAATAAAATTTTTTAGGGCAACCTGACTCGCCTTAGAAAATCTCAATCGTGATCTTGCGCACAAATCGCTAACCTCCCCGCGTTCACACCGGAGGGTCTATGCTGCTTCACATCCTTTATCTCATTGGCATCACCGCAGAAGCCATGACCGGCGCGCTTGCCGCCGGACGTCGCCGTATGGACACCTTCGGCGTAATCATTATTGCTACCGCGACCGCGCTTGGCGGTGGTTCCGTGCGCGATATCCTGCTTGGCCATTACCCGCTCGGCTGGGTTAAACACCCTGAATACGTGATTATTGTGGCGACTGCTGCCGTGTTAACCACCATCGTGGCGCCCGTTATGCCCCATCTTCGCCGCCTATTCCTGGTGCTTGATGCGCTGGGGCTGATCGTCTTTTCGATCATCGGTGCGCAAATCGCGCTCGATATGGGGGAAGGACCGGTTATCGCCACCATTGCCGCCGTGGTCACGGGCGTATTCGGCGGTGTGCTGCGCGATATGTTCTGCAAGCGCATTCCTCTGGTCTTTCAAAAAGAACTGTATGCCGGCATCTCCTTTGCAGCAGCAGTGCTTTATATCGCCCTGCAGCATTACGTTTCTAACCATGATGTGGTGGTCATCTCGACGCTACTGTTTGGCTTTACGGCCCGCATGCTGGCGCTGCGTCTGAAGCTCGGGCTGCCCGTTTTTCATTACAAACACAGCGCACACTAGTTTCAGAACCCGTTGATGTGCTGTTCAGCGAGCCATTTCGCCAGCACATCAATCTGAGGCGCGAGCATCCAGTTAACGATTTGTCGCGCTTTTTCCTCTCCCGTTCCCGGCAGGGCCTGCCAGTCCTTTGCGTTGCGCCCGCTCATCTTCTGCCACGATATGTCTCCCATCGCCTTCAGCGAAGCCTGCGTCATTGGCACACCCAATGCCATGAGCCAGCGGATAAACGGCTTCTCGCGCACCAGATTAAATCGGTGCCAGAGCGCCAGCCCGCGTGCTGAGGAAAACCCCGGTGTTGACTGCAACTGCGCCTGAGTTAATAACAGCCATGAAAAGAGATGTTCAAAATGATGTGCCTGCCAGAGGGTACGCCAGCCTGACTCGCCTAATCCTTCAATATCAAGTACCTGCTTTGAACTGAGCCAGGTCAGCCGGGCAAAGAACTGCTCCATACACTCCGGGGAAGCGTAGAAACAGCTAAGCGAATGATAACGCGAGGCCGGAGGCTCTGGTTTATGTCTGTCCGTCCCGCGCCAGAGCACTTTATCAAACCGGGGGATACCCTGCCCGGCCAGGCTGATCTGTATCTGATCCCCTGGGGCAATATCCAGTCTCTGCCAGCGTCCAACCGAGCCCAGACTCACCCGCTGCACCTGTTTATCATCCAGTTGCACGGGTTCCAGCGTTGCTACAACGGAAATTTTGCCCGTTCGCCCCACGGAAAAATGAATATGACTCACCTCAGCAACCTGGGCTGTAGGCGCATATTTCCACGCAACGACCCAGTTGCCTTCTCCCGGTAACCAATCTTCGCCAGCAGGTTCATCCTCCGAACGCACCACAATGCCATCCGTGGCAAAGGGTAATGCGGTCACGTGCCAGGCCGCGCGCTGTTTCTCGACGCCATCAACAGATTCGGCGGGAAGCGTATACCGTGCCGACAGCGTAAAACCAGCCTGAGACAGTTCAGCTAAAGAGGTCTGCATATCTTTCGGTCCGTCCGGCCAGGCCCAGATGAATACGCCGATCTTGCTCAATAGCGAGTTATCCTTTTGCCGCATCATCGCCCCCGCCACCTTTGCACGAGCGTTCATTCCGCCCATCTGCTGCTGAATGTGGTTGTCGCGCAACCAGAAGAGTTCGCCCTGTAAGACGCTGTTCGCCAGCTTGCCGGTGAGCTTTTGCGGAACAGACGGGACTAAACGCACCTTCCCGGTCCAGTCTTCCCCTTTCAGGCCATCACCACGACTGATGGCCTGGGTTAACTTCCCGTCACGATAGACCAGCGTCACCGCCACACCGTCAACTTTCGGCTGCAGCCACAGATGTTGCCGCACACGCATCCACTGTCTCAGTTCCTCTTTGCTGGCCACCTTATGCACGCCCGTGTGGGCAACAGGATGTTTTACGCTCCCCGTCAGCGCGGGGAGTTTCTCTTCTGAAGGCTCACTGCCAAAACAGCGCTGCCACTGCGTTAAACGCCCGTGAAGCTGGTCGTAAACCTCGTCGTTGATCTCGCTCACGCCCTGCTTCCAGTAAGCCTCATCCCAGCGTTTGATTTGCGCGCTTAACGACGCCATCTCTTTCTCTGCTTTTGCCTGCGACCACACCGGACACATCGCCGCGCCATAACCGCACCACAACAGCATTAACCCGCTTATCCATCGCCACATCGCTACCCCTCCTTTGCGTTGCAGGAGGTATACCCGGATGCCTGAAACAACGCTAACGGCAACGTTTCGCATTGCGAGACGCTATCCAGTATTTCTTTTGGTTGCTGAAAACCACAGATAAAACCTGAAAACGGCACGCAAAATTCAATAATCGAGGGGAAAAAGTGTGACAAAGGCTACGTCACACGGCGGTGACGTGTATAATAAGCCCGTATGTAGGACTTCTTCGTTAACACATACAAAAGACTCTCATGGCTCAAGGCACGCTTTATATTGTTTCTGCCCCTAGTGGCGCGGGTAAATCCAGCCTTATTCAGGCACTGTTAAAAACCCAACCGTTGTACGACACACAGGTTTCTGTTTCTCACACCACGCGCCAGCCGCGTCCGGGTGAAGTGCACGGTGAACACTATTTCTTTGTGGATCACGACGAATTCAGAGCGATGATCGGCAGAGACGCGTTTCTTGAACACGCTGAAGTATTTGGTAATTACTACGGTA
Organism: Enterobacter pseudoroggenkampii; assembly: GCF_026420145.1. Taxonomy (NCBI): domain Bacteria; kingdom Pseudomonadati; phylum Pseudomonadota; class Gammaproteobacteria; order Enterobacterales; family Enterobacteriaceae; genus Enterobacter; species Enterobacter pseudoroggenkampii. The sequence goes on along the minus strand of NZ_JAPMLV010000003.1, from coordinate 141,846 downwards.
CTTCGCGTGAAACCATTGAGCAGGTTCTGGCCACGGGCGTGAATGTGTTCCTGGATATCGACTGGCAGGGCGCACAGCAAATTCGCAAGAAAATGCCTGACTCGCGCAGTATCTTTATTTTACCGCCATCGAAAGATGAGCTGGATCGCCGTCTGCGTGGCCGCGGTCAGGACAGCGAAGAAGTGATCGCAAAGCGTATGGAACAGGCTGTTGCAGAAATGAGCCATTACGCGGAATATGATTACCTTATTGTGAATGATGATTTTGATGCCGCACTGAGCGATCTCAAAACCATTCTTCGTGCAGAACGTCTGCGTATGAGCCGCCAGAAGCAGCGACATGACGCATTAATCACCAAACTGTTGGCAGACTGAACCCACTTTCAGTATCATGCCCAGTCATTTCTTCACCTGTGGAGCATTTTAAGTATGGCACGCGTAACTGTTCAGGACGCTGTAGAGAAAATTGGTAACCGTTTTGACCTGGTGCTGGTCGCCGCGCGTCGCGCTCGTCAGATGCAGGTAGGCGGTAAAGATCCGCTGGTACCGGAAGAAAACGATAAAACCACCGTTATTGCACTTCGCGAAATCGAAGAAGGTCTGATCAACAACCAGATCCTCGACGTGCGTGAGCGCCAGGAGCAGCAAGAGCAGGAAGCCGCAGAACTGCAGGCCGTAACCGCTATTGCTGAAGGTCGTCGTTAATTAAACCTGCGGGTCGCCCTTGTATCTGTTTGAAAGCCTGAATCAACTGATTCAAACCTACCTGCCTGAAGACCAGATTAAGCGTCTTCAGCAGGCGTATCTCGTTGCACGTGACGCTCACGAGGGCCAGACACGTTCAAGCGGTGAACCCTACATCACGCACCCGGTAGCGGTGGCCTGTATTCTGGCCGAGATGAAACTCGACTACGAAACGCTGATGGCCGCGCTGCTGCACGACGTGATTGAAGATACCCCTGCCACTTACCAGGACATGGAACAGCTGTTTGGCAAAAGCGTTGCCGAACTGGTGGAAGGGGTCTCTAAGCTTGATAAGCTGAATTTCCGCGACAAGAAAGAGGCGCAAGCCGAAAACTTCCGCAAGATGATTATGGCGATGGTGCAGGATATCCGCGTCATTCTCATCAAACTCGCTGACCGTACCCACAATATGCGCACGCTGGGCTCACTTCGCCCGGATAAACGTCGCCGCATTGCCCGTGAAACCCTCGAAATCTACAGTCCGCTGGCGCACCGTTTAGGTATTCATCACATTAAAACCGAGCTGGAAGAGCTGGGTTTTGAAGCGTTGTACCCGAACCGCTATCGCGTGATTAAAGAGGTGGTGAAAGCCGCACGCGGCAACCGTAAAGAGATGATTCAAAAGATCCTCTCTGAAATCGAAGGGCGTTTACAGGAAGCGGGGATCCCGTGCCGCGTCAGCGGTCGCGAGAAACACCTGTACTCCATCTACTGCAAAATGGTGCTCAAAGAGCAGCGTTTTCACTCGATCATGGATATCTACGCCTTCCGCGTCATTGTCCATGACTCGGACACCTGTTATCGCGTGCTGGGGCAGATGCACAGCCTCTACAAACCGCGTCCGGGTCGCATGAAAGATTACATCGCCATTCCAAAAGCGAACGGCTATCAATCTTTGCACACCTCGATGATTGGTCCGCACGGTGTGCCTGTTGAGGTGCAGATCCGCACCGAAGACATGGACCAGATGGCAGAGATGGGGGTTGCCGCACACTGGGCGTATAAAGAGCACGGTGGCGAAAGCAGCACGACCGCACAAATCCGCGCCCAGCGCTGGATGCAGAGCCTGCTGGAGCTTCAGCAGAGTGCGGGCAGCTCGTTTGAATTTATCGAGAGCGTTAAATCCGATCTCTTCCCGGATGAGATTTACGTTTTCACCCCAGAAGGTCGCATTGTCGAACTGCCTGCGGGCGCAACGCCGGTCGACTTCGCTTACGCCGTGCATACCGATATCGGGCATGCCTGCGTCGGCGCGCGCGTCGACAGACAACCTTATCCACTGTCTCAGCCGCTCTCCAGCGGCCAGACGGTAGAAATTATTACCGCGCCGGGCGCACGTCCTAACGCGGCCTGGCTGAACTTTGTCGTGAGCTCCAAAGCACGCGCCAAAATTCGTCAGTTGCTGAAAAACCTCAAGCGTGATGATTCCGTCAGCCTGGGGCGTCGTCTGCTCAACCACGCGTTGGGCGGCAGCCGTAAGCTGGCTGAAATTCCGCAGGAGAACGTCCAGCGTGAGCTGGAGCGCATGAAGCTTACGTCGCTTGACGACTTGCTGGCAGAGATTGGCCTCGGCAACGCCATGAGCGTGGTGGTGGCGAAGAATCTGCAGCAAGGCGACACGACAGCGGTGCCGGCAACCACGCAAAGCCACGGACACCTGCCGATTAAAGGCGCGGACGGCGTGCTGATCACCTTCGCAAAATGCTGTCGTCCAATTCCTGGCGATCCGATTATTGCGCACGTCAGCCCGGGCAAAGGGCTGGTTATCCACCACGAATCCTGTCGTAACATTCGCGGCTATCAGAAAGAAGCCGAGAAGTTTATGGCGGTCGAGTGGGATAAAGAGACCGCGCAGGAATTTATCACCGAAATTAAGGTGGATATGTTCAACCACCAGGGTGCCCTGGCGAATCTGACGGCAGCGATCAACACGGCTTCGTCCAACATTCAGAGCCTGAATACGGAAGAGAAAGATGGCCGCGTGTATAGCGCCTTTATTCGTCTGACCGCTCGCGACCGCGTGCATCTGGCGAATATTATGCGCAAGATCCGCGTCATGCCGGACGTGATTAAAGTCACCCGAAACCGAAACTAGGTTTATGAATTCACAACGTTATGCACGTATCTGCGAAATGCTCGCCAGGCGTCAGCCTGACCTGACGGTCTGCATGGAGCAGGTGCATAAACCTCATAACGTCTCTGCTATCGTTCGTACCGCAGATGCCGTCGGTGTGCATGAAGTGCACGCCGTCTGGCCGGATGGCCGTATGCGCAATACGGTCTCGGCGGCGGCAGGCAGCAACAGCTGGGTGTCTGTTAAAAATCATCACACCATTGGCGAAGCCGTATCGCACCTGAAAGGGCGCGGGATGCAGATCCTGGCCACTAACCTGTCCGCTAAAGCCGTAGATTTCCGCGAGATCGACTACACCCGCCCGACCTGCATTTTGATGGGTCAGGAGAAAACCGGGATCACCCAGGAAGCGCTGGATCTGGCGGATCGGGACATCATCATTCCGATGATCGGCATGGTCCAGTCTCTTAACGTCTCCGTGGCGTCCGCGCTCATTCTGTATGAAGCGCAGCGCCAGCGTCAGAACGCCGGGATGTACGAGCGCAGCAACAGCATGCTGCCGGAAGAGGAACAGCAGCGCCTGCTGTTTGAAGGTGGCTATCCGGTGCTGGCTCGCGTTGCGAAGCAGAAAAAATTGCCTTATCCCCACGTCAACGCGCAGGGCGAAATTGAAGCCGATGCCGAGTGGTGGGCCACCATGCAGTACGCCGGGTAAGCGATGAAAGGCCGCCTGCTGGATGCCATCCCGCTTAACAGCCTGACGGGCGTGGGCGCGGCGCAAAGCAATAAGCTGGCAAAAATTGGCCTGCACACGGTGCAGGATCTCCTGCTTCACCTCCCCCTGCGTTACGAAGACCGCACCCAGCTATACAAGATTGGCGATCTCCTTCCTGCCATTTACGCCACCGTTGAAGGCGAAGTCCTGAACTGCAACATCACCTTCGGCGGGCGCCGGATGATGACCTGCCAGATCAGCGACGGCACCGGCATTCTCACCATGCGTTTTTTCAACTTCAGCGCGGCGATGAAAAACAGCCTGGCGACGGGCCGCAGGGTGCTGGCCTATGGCGAAGCCAAACGCGGGAAATACGGCGCAGAGATGATCCACCCGGAGTACCGCGTGCAGGGCGATCTCAGCACGCCGGAGCTGCAGGAGACGCTCACCCCGGTTTACCCGACGACCGAAGGAATCAAGCAGGCGACGCTGCGTAAGCTCACCGATCAGGCGCTGGAGCTGCTGGATACCTGCGCCATTACCGAGCTGCTGCCACCCGAGCTGGCGCAGGGCATGATGAGCCTGCCCGAGGCGCTGCGCACCCTGCACCGCCCGCCGCCAACGCTGCAGCTCAGCGACTTAGAAAGCGGCAAACACCCCGCTCAACAGCGTCTTATCCTTGAGGAATTACTGGCCCATAACCTGAGCATGCTGGCGCTCCGCGCCGGCGCGCAGCGTTTCCACGCCCAGCCCTTAAGCCAGAATGATGAACTCAAAGATAAGCTGCTGGCCTCGCTGCCGTTTAAGCCCACCGGCGCGCAGGCGCGCGTCACCGCCGAAATCGAACGCGATATGGCGCTCGACGTGCCGATGATGCGCCTGGTGCAGGGCGACGTGGGTTCCGGCAAAACGCTGGTTGCCGCGCTGGCCGCCCTGCGTGCGATTGCCCACGGCAAGCAGGTCGCGCTGATGGCACCGACCGAACTGCTGGCGGAACAGCACGCCAACAATTTCCGCGCCTGGTTCGCGCCGCTGGGCATTGAAGTGGGCTGGCTTGCCGGGAAGCAAAAAGGCAAAGCGCGCCTTGCGCAACAGGAGGCTATTGCCAGCGGGCAGGTGCAGATGATTGTCGGCACGCACGCCATCTTCCAGGAGCAGGTGCAGTTTAACGGCCTTGCGCTGGTGATTATCGACGAGCAGCACCGCTTCGGCGTGCACCAGCGTCTGGCATTATGGGAGAAAGGCCTGCAGCAGGGCTTCCACCCGCATCAGCTGATCATGACCGCTACGCCGATCCCGCGCACCCTGGCGATGACGGCCTACGCCGATCTGGATACCTCCACCATCGACGAACAGCCGCCGGGCCGTACGCCGGTCACAACGGTCGCCATTCCTGACACGCGCCGCAGTGATATCATCGACCGCGTACGCAACGCCTGCACCCACGAAGGGCGTCAGGCCTACTGGGTTTGTACGCTGATAGAAGAGTCGGAACTGCTGGAAGCGCAGGCTGCCGAAGCCACGTGGGAAGAGCTTAAGCTGGCGCTGCCGGAGCTGAACGTGGGCCTGGTTCATGGACGCATGAAGCCTGCCGAAAAACAGGCGGTGATGCAGTCGTTTAAGCAGGGCGAGCTGCATTTGCTGGTCGCCACGACGGTCATTGAAGTGGGCGTGGACGTCCCGAACTCCAGCCTGATGATCATCGAAAACCCGGAGCGCCTGGGCCTTGCCCAACTCCACCAGCTGCGCGGGCGCGTTGGCCGTGGCGCGGTAGCGTCCCACTGCGTCCTGCTCTACAAAGCCCCGCTCTCAAAAACAGCCCAGATGCGGTTGCAGGTGCTGCGCGACAGCAACGACGGTTTTGTGATTGCGCAAAAAGACCTGGAGATCCGCGGCCCGGGCGAACTGCTGGGCACGCGTCAGACGGGGAACGCGGAATTCAAAGTGGCGGATTTGCTGCGCGACCAGGCTATGATCCCCGAGGTTCAGCGCCTCGCCCGCCATATTCATGAACGCTACCCCGAACAGGCGGCAGCGTTAATTGAGCGCTGGATGCCGGAAACCGAACGCTATTCCAACGCCTGATTCAGGCAAACATCGGCAGCATCAGGTACAGCTTAATCACCAGCGCGTTGACGATATCAATAAAGAACGCCCCGACCATCGGGACCACCAGAAACGCCATGTGCGAAGGCCCGAAGCGTTCGGTGATCGCCTGCATGTTGGCGATAGCCGTTGGGGTAGCCCCCAGACCAAACCCGCAGTGACCCGCCGCCAGCACCGCCGCATCGTAGTTTTTACCCATCATGCGCCAGGTCACGAACATGGCGTACAGCGCCATAAACAGCGCCTGTACCGCCAGAATCGCCACCATCGGCAACGCCAGCGAGGCCAGCTCCCACAGCTTGAGACTCATCAGCGCCATCGCCAGGAACAGTGACAGGCAGACGTTGCCGAGCACCGACACCGCCCGTTCAAACACGCGATAGAAGCCCATCAGCGCCAGGCCGTTGCTCAGGATCACCCCGATAAACAGCACGCAGACAAACGTCGGCAGTTCAAACGCTGAGCCCGCCAGCCATTGCGCAACCACTTTGCCCACGGTCAGGCAGATGGCGATCGTCGCGATGGTTTCAATCAGCACCAGCGAGGTAATACTGCGCCCGACGTCCGGCTTTTCAAACGCGGTCGGCACCAGCTCATCGTCCGGCCTGCCGTCCGGCGTGGTGGAGTGCTTCACCAGATAGCGAGCCACCGGGCCGCCAATCAGGCCACCCAGCACCAGACCAAAGGTCGCGCAGGCCATCGCCACTTCCGTCGCGTTTTCAAACCCGTAGCGCTCGATGAACAGCTTGCTCCATGCGGCCCCGGTACCGTGGCCGCCCGAAAGGGTAATTGACCCCGCCAGCAGCCCCATCAGCGGATCCAGTCCCAGCAGCGTCGCCATCCCGATGCCGATAGCGTTTTGCATCAGCAGCAGCCCCACCACCACAATCAGGAATACGCCGAGCACTTTACCGCCCGCCCGCAGGCTCGCCAGATTGGCGTTCAGGCCGATGGTGGCAAAGAAGGCAAGCATCAGCGGGTCCTTCAGGGACATATCAAAATCGATTTCCCAGCCCATGCTTTTTTTCAGTATCAGCAGGGCCAGCGCCACCAGCAGACCACCGGCGACAGGTTCAGGAATGGTGTATTTCTTCAGAAGGGAAACGCTATGTACCAGCTTACGGCCAAGCAGTAAGACCAGCGTTGCGGCAACAAGTGTCGACAACGTATCGAGATGAATCATAGAAGGCTCCTGTTTTGCGCGTGTTCCATACACACGCGGCGTTATCCTGGGCCGGTTTGCGCTCTTCATGAGCTCCCGGCGCGAAAAAGTGTAATTTTTTTTCCCGATACGTTGTAGAAAACCTGCTCACAGCGGCAGATTTTCTTCCCTTTTTTTGCTGGCAATCGTTTGCTTTTACCATGTGGTCAGATAAAATGCCCGCTTTTCCACCGTGGGATTGCCGCCGATGTCCGTTAACACCATAGAGTCGCCTGATGCGCAACCGATTGCGCAGAAGCAAAATAGCGAACTGATTTACCGCCTTGAAGACCGCCCGCCGCTGCCGCAAACGCTGTTCGCCGCCTGCCAGCATCTTCTGGCGATGTTTGTTGCGGTGATCACCCCGGCGCTGCTGATTTGCCAGGCGCTCGGTTTACCGGCGCAGGACACGCAGCACATTATCAGCATGTCTCTTTTTGCCTCCGGCGTGGCCTCGATTATTCAAATTAAAGCGTGGGGTCCGGTGGGGTCGGGATTATTGTCGATTCAGGGCACCAGCTTTAACTTCGTGGCGCCGCTGATCATGGGCGGTACGGCGCTGAAAACCGGCGGTGCGGATGTCCCGACCATGATGGCGGCGCTGTTCGGCACGCTGATGCTGGCCAGCTGTACGGAGATGGTGATCTCCCGCGTTCTGCATCTGGCTCGCCGCGTTATCACCCCGCTGGTTTCCGGCGTCGTCGTGATGATTATCGGCCTGTCGCTGATTCAGGTGGGCCTTACCTCCATCGGCGGCGGCTATGCCGCAATGAGCGACCACACCTTCGGCGCGCCGAAAAACCTGCTGCTGGCGGGCGTCGTGCTGGCGATCATTATTCTGCTTAACCGTCAGCGTAACCCTTACCTGCGCGTGGCCTCGCTGGTGATCGCCATGGCGGCGGGTTACCTGCTGGCGTGGGCGCTGGGCATGCTGCCGGAGAACACCGCGCCGACCAACAGCGCGCTGATCGTCGTTCCTACGCCGCTGTACTACGGTCTGGGCATTGACTGGGGTCTGCTCCTGCCGCTGATGCTGGTCTTTATGATCACCTCCCTGGAGACCATCGGTGATATCACCGCCACCTCCGACGTCTCCGAGCAGCCGGTGTCCGGCCCGCTGTACATGAAGCGCCTGAAAGGCGGCGTGCTGGCGAATGGCCTGAACTCGTTTGTCTCTGCGGTCTTCAACACCTTCCCGAACTCCTGCTTCGGTCAGAACAACGGCGTGATCCAGCTGACCGGCGTGGCCAGCCGCTACGTTGGCTTCGTGGTGGCGCTGATGCTGATCGTCCTCGGCCTGTTCCCGGCGGTGAGCGGTTTTGTGCAGCACATCCCTGAGCCTGTGCTGGGCGGCGCAACGCTGGTGATGTTCGGGACTATCGCGGCCTCCGGCGTACGTATTGTCTCCCGCGAGCCGCTGAACCGCCGCGCGATCATGATTATCGCTCTGTCGCTGGCCGTCGGTCTGGGCGTTTCCCAGCAGCCGCTGATCCTGCAGTTTGCACCTGACTGGGTGAAAAACCTGCTCTCTTCCGGCATTGCCGCAGGCGGTATCACCGCTATCGTGCTGAACCTCGTTTTCCCGCCTGAGAAAAATTGATTTCTCTCACGGCAGGCAGTCAATGCCTGCCGTGACATCTAATTACACCATTCCCGCCTTGAGGATTGCGCATAAATCGTGCATAACTCCCTTATGTGCGTTTTGCGGGATGGAAGACCATGAAATTTATTGGAAAGCTCCTCATCTATCTTCTGGTAGCCCTGCTCATTGTGATGCTGGCGCTCTACATTCTGCTCCAGACCCGCTGGGGCGCGTCTCAGGTCAGCAGCTGGGTGACGGTGAATACCGATTACGAACTCAGTTTCGACAAGATGAATCACCGCTTTTCGTCGCCTTCCCACATTATTCTGGAAAATGTCATCTTTGGTCGGGATGGTAAACCCGCCACGCTGGTCGCCAAAAAAGTGGATATCGGCCTGAGCAGCCGCCAGGTAACCGATCCGCTGCATATGGACACCATCACCCTGTTCGACGGCACGCTGAATCTCTCGCCGCAGACGGCGCCGCTGCCTTTCCAGGCGGATCGCCTGCAGCTGAATAACATGGCCTTTAACAGCCCGAATACCGAATGGGACCTGAGCGCGCAGAAGGTGACGGGCGGCGTCAGCCCGTGGCAGCCGGAAGCGGGCAACGTGCTGGGGAACAACGCGCAGATTCAGATGAGCGCAGGCTCGCTGACCCTGAACGGCGTACCGGCCACCAACGTGCTGATCGAGGGCCAGCTTAACGGCAAGGAAGTGGTGCTGAACACGATTGGCGCCGATATGGCCCGCGGCTCACTCACCGGCTCCGCCCTGCGCAACGCCGACGGGAGCTGGATTATCGACACCATGCGTCTGAACGAAATCCGCCTGCAGAGCGATAAAACGCTGACGGCTTTCTTCGCGCCGCTGGCCACCATTCCCTCTCTGCAGATTGGTCGTCTGGACGTGACCGACGCCCGGCTTCAGGGCCCGGACTGGGCGGTGACCGATCTCGACTTAAGCCTTCGCAACCTGACTCTCAGCAAAGGCGACTGGCAGAGCCAGGAGGGCCGCCTGTCGATGAACGCCAGCGAGTTTATCTACGGCTCCCTGCATCTGTTTGACCCGATTCTGAATGCAGAGTTTTCCCCGCAGGGCATGGCGCTGCGTCAGTTCACTTCCCGCTGGGAGGGCGGCATGGTGCGCACCTCCGGCAACTGGCTGCGCGACGGTAAAGCGCTGGTGCTGGACGATGTCGCCATCGCCGGGCTGGAATACACCCTGCCGCAGAACTGGAAGACGCTGTGGATGGAGCCTCTGCCGGAATGGCTGAACAGCGTCACGCTGCAAAAATTCGGCCTGAGCCGCAACCTGGTGATCGACATCGATCCCGCCTTCCCGTGGCAGATCACCTCTCTGGATGGCTATGGCGCAAACCTGCAGCTGGTGAAAGATCGCCAGTGGGGCGTCTGGGGCGGCAGCGCAACCCTGAACGGCGCGGCGGCGACCTTCAACCGCGTGGACGTGCGCCGTCCGTCGCTGGCGCTGAATGCCAACGCCGCCACGGTGAACATTACCGACCTGAGCGCGTTTACCGAGAAAGGTATTCTGGAAGCAACGGCGACGGTTTCTCAGCTTCCGCAGCGGCAGACTACGGTGAGCCTGAACGGGCGCGGCGTGCCGCTCAACGTACTGCAGCAGTGGGGCTGGCCTGCGCTGCCGATTGCGGGCGACGGCAATATTCAGCTCACCGCCAGCGGCAGCGTAAAGGCTAACGCGCCACTTAAATCCTCGGTTAATGGAACGCTTACCGCAATAAATATGGATAAAAAACAAGTTACTCAAAATTTAGTTAATGGAACACCCATAAATATTAATATTTCTAACAGCGAATAAAATTGTTATATTGTTTTTTAAATCAATAACCAGCCTCCTGAAAATACGAGGCTGGTTATATAAATAAAGTTATTTTTAAGTTTTAAAGTTAACTAACCGTTAACTATTTTTTAATTTAGAAAAAATAAAATTAAAAATAAGAAACCCTAAAACACACCTTAGATAAATCTTAATATACTGCTGCTGGTGACTTTACCACCTCTCTATCGTTACTCAGGAAAGGACTCCAGCAATGCATTTTTCTGCACGATTTATGGCCTGCACGCAAATATGCGTCCATCTTATCTTTCTGTTTATTAACTCATTTATATTTTCATTCCCCGCCAGAGCAGAAATGCCCATCCCATCAGCATCGGAGCCAGTTTCCAGGCCAGCATCAGGTACAGATAAAGAAGATGAGGCAGGTAAAAATCTCGCAAATGTGCTGTCCAGCACGGGCTCTATGCTGAGTCAGGATAACAAAACGGATGCGTTAATTAACTCTGCGCTTAATAACGGATCGGCTTATGCCACGAATGAAGTACAAAACTGGCTTCAGCAGTTTGGCACGGCAAAGGTAAATTTAGGTCTCAATAACGATCTGTCGCTGGAGAGCGCGAGTCTGGATGCCCTGCTGCCGCTTTATGATGATCGGAAACACAACCTGTTATTTACGCAATTAGGCGGAAGACGCGATGACGATCGCAATATTATCAACGCTGGGGCAGGTTATCGTTATTTCGCCGACCGCTGGATGTGGGGCGTTAACGCCTTTTATGACCAGCAAATCTCAAGCGTGACCCACCAGCGCCTGGGCATTGGCGGCGAGCTTGGCTGGGATTATCTCAAGCTGAGCGCCAACGCCTATCAGCGTCTTTCTGGCTGGAAAGATTCGAAAGACCATACGGATTACGAAGAGCGTGTCGCCAGCGGCTATGACGTGCGGGCCGAAGGTTATTTACCGGCCTATCCGCAACTCGGCGCGCAATTGATTTGGGAGCAATATTATGGCGACAGCGTGGCGCTGTTTGGCGACAGCGACGATGACCGCCAGCACGATCCCTATGCATTGACCGCGGGCGTAAATTACACTCCGGTTCCGCTCCTTTCCGTTGGCGTGAACCAAAAAATGGGGAAAGGCGATCATAACGATACCCAGGTCGAGATGGCGGTTAACTGGATGCTCGGCTCGCCACTCAGTGCTCAACTCGACGCCGATAACGTCAAAAACCGCCGTACGCTGCTCGGCAGTCGCCTCGATTTGGTCAATCGCAACAACACCATCGTGCTGGACTACCGCAAGAAAGAGCTGATATCGCTCAAAGTGCCGGAAAAAGTAACCGGTACAGAGGATGAAAAGCTGCCAGTCAACGTCATGGTGAAGAGCAAATACCCTCTCGATCATATCTCCTGGCAGGATGACAATCTGGTCCAGAACGGCGGCAGCATCACCGAGAAAAACGGCGCATGGACGGTCACGATGCCGCATTACATACAAAATGGCGCCGAGAAGAATATGTACGTTGTTGCCGCCACGGCCTACGACAACCAGGGCAATAAATCTGACGTCAGCCATATGACCGTAGCCGTGAGCGGTTTTAATCTGAATGATATCGCCACCACAACCACGGCGGACAGCACAACGCTGCCAGCAGACAGCGTCAGCACAACACAAGTGAACGTCACAGTTACATCAGGCAGCGGGCAAAAAATTACCGGACTCGCCAGCAACCTTAGCGCCGAGCTGATTCGCAACACGCAAAACCAGGTATCCTCCACTTCAACGGTAGCGGAAAAAATCAGCGCGTTTAGGGAGCAGTATCCGGGCGTATACGTGAGTACTTTCACTGCGGGCACGCGACCTGGCGCGGTTATCGTCCAGCCGCTCTATAATCAAACCACGAAGCTCAGCACCACCACCATTAACCTGACGGCAGTGCAAGACAACGCGCATTTCGCCACCATTGACGTCTCCAAAACCACCGCGCTGGCGAACAGTCAGGACGCGATTTCGCTGACGGCGCACGTGGTAGACGCGATGAATAATCCTGTACAGGGCATGACAGTGCACTGGCAAAGCAACAACGCCGACGCAATACTAAGCGCGCCAGTGAGCACAACAGATAGCCAGGGAAATGCCGTCGCCTCTGTCACCAGCGGCCAAATCATACGCGCTACGGTGAGCGCGACGCTTGATAACGGCGAATCCATGAACAGTCAGCCATTGCAGTTTACGGCCGACACCAGCAGCGCGCAGGTCCTGCAAATTGATGCCGATAAAACCGTTGCCCGTGCCGATAATCAGGACGCTATCACCGTCAGCGCGATGGTCACCGATGCCAGCCAGCATCCGCTGGCGAACCAGACCGTAGACTGGGCGATCGATTCAGCCAGCGGTACCGCTCACCTGGCGGATAAAAAGAGCAATACCGACGAGAATGGAATTGCGACTGTCACCCTGACGTCAGCAAAAGCCGGGCAGGGCATTGTTTCGGCCTCAACGGGAAACAGCGAGGCATTAACATCAGGCACGCTGACTTTTCTGCCGGATGCTAAAACCACAACCCTAAGCAGCGTAACGTCCAGTAAAGCCTCAGCGCTCGCCAACGGCCACGATGCCGTCACTTTCACGGTGAAGGTTGAAGATGCCAATCACAATCCGGCTCAGGACATTCCCGTTAACTGGACTACGTCCAGTACTGACGCAAGCTTATCCGCTAGCGCCACCAACACGGACGCGCAGGGTGTAGCGACTGTCGATCTGACATCAACCGCGGTAGAAAACGTGACGGTTACCGCGGTGCTGGGAAAACAATCGCAAACCTCCGCCACCATTAGTTTCCTTGCGGATAACGCCACGGCGTCTGTTCAGTCGCTGAACGTGGACAAAACCCAGGCGGTGGCCAACCAGAACGATCGTATTACGCTGACGGCTCACGTTATCGATGCCAGTGAGCACCCTGTTGCGAACGGCGCCATCGAATGGAAAATCGTGCAGGGACAAGGTTCGCTGAGCGCCGCGCAAAATAGTACTAACCCGCAAGGGGATGCCATTGTCACGCTGGTCTCGTCCGCGCAGGGTAAGGTGGTCGTCTCAGCCAGCGCCACAACCGGCGGGGCGGTTAATTCGCCTGACCTCCTGTTTACCGCGGACACCGCGACGGCAAAAGTTACGGACGTCACGGTGGATAAGTCGACGGCCATCGCCAATGGTAAAGATCAGATCACCTACACCGCCACCGTGACAGATGCCCAGGGTAACCCGGTTAATGGCCAGGACGTTAGCTGGAAGGCAATACCCACTACGGCGAAACTGTCATCCGCAACGACCAAAACGGACGTGAACGGCACCGCAACGGTAACCGTGACAACCCTGAAAGCTGGTGACGTCAACGTGACTGCTCAGGCGGTGACAGGCGCGGCGTGGAATGCGCCGGTTACCACCTTTACCGGCGATTCCGCAACCGCGCAGATAGGAAACATCACCACGAATAAAACCACTGCGATCGCCAATGGCATGGACAGCATAATCTATACCGGCACCGTGACCGACGCCAACAGTAACCCTGTTACAGGGGTAAGTGCAGAATGGTCGGTAAGCCCAACCACGGGCAAGCTGTCAGCCACCAGCAGCACCTCTGACAGCGCAGGTAAGGTGACCGTTTCCTTAACCTCTACCCTGGTAGAAAAGTACGTGGTCACCGCCAAAGTCAACGGTATGGATGAAAATGCAGAAACCGTGAACTTTACCGCCGATACCGGATTGGCCGCCATTCAGACGCTTACGGCAAGTAAAACGGACGACATTGCCGCGGGAAGAGACAATGTCACCCTGACGGCAACGGTGCAGGATGCATCTGGGCATCCTATTGCTAACGCAGCAGTCAATTGGTCATCCAATAATACCTCGGGTAACTTCAGTGAGCCGACCTCAACTACCGATGCCCAAGGACAGGCGATAGTTACCTTTAGCGGCACGCTCGCGCAGGCCACAATCGTGACGGCAAGCAGCGTGAATAACAGCCAGAAAACCATTCAGCTTGACATCGTGCCGGACCAGGTGAGTGCGAAAGTGGTCTCGATCACCTCTCCGGGATATGATTACGATGCCATAGCCGACGATAAGGACGCGATTAACTTAACGGCTACAGTTAAGGACGATTACGGCAACCTCATCAACCAGGGCGAGGTAGCATGGAGCCTTAACCCGGCGGATTCTGCGCACCTCTCTGCCAACACAGTGCCCACCAATACCGAGGGCAAATCGACTGTATCCGTAACTTCAGGGAATATTGTCTCGTGCAAAGCGATCGCCACGTTTAATGGCGTGAATACATCCTCAGCAACGATGCGTTTTATCGCTGACAGCACCACGGAGAAGGTCGCGAAGATCACTGCCAGCAAAACAACGGATATCGTGGCAGGAAAAGATCTCGTCACGCTTCAGGCCACGATCACTGACGCGAACGACAATCCCGTTGCGAACGCGACGGTACACTGGGGTACCGATAGCAACGGAGGAGCATTCCTGCCAGCCGACAGCAGCGTCACCGACAGCAATGGCTTAACCAGCGTGACTTACACAGACACCAAAGCCGGTACAACGGTTGTCGGGGCAGGTATCAACAGTGCTCAGCAAACCTTAACGCTGAACATTATTGGGGACGTTGAAACCGCCACGCTCACAAATATCAAGGCCGATAAAACCCAGGCCGTCGCGGACAATACCGACACGGTGACCTGGTCGGTCACCGTGAAGGATGCGAACGGCAACATCCTGCCGTCAACGGCGATTAACTGGAGCAGCGACGATTCTGATCTGATCCTTACGGCCAGCAGTAGCATCACGAATGAGCAGGGTATCGCGTCCATTTCAGGACATACGCTTAAAGCACGTGATGCGGTGGTGACGGCAACGGTACCGGGCAATAGCAAAACGCTGTCCGCCGCGAAAGTAACCTTTATTGGTGATGCGAAAACGGCAACGCTGCTTTCACTGACGGTGGACAAAACCACTGCGCTCGCTAACGGCTCGGATTCTGTTACTTACACCACTCAAATTGAGGATGTGAACCATAACAGCGTGCCTGGCGCCGCCATTAACTGGCAAACCACGTTGAACAAGCTGTCAGGGTCAACAACCAATACCAACAGCTCAGGCGTCGCTACAGTGAAACTAAGCGGCAATGATATTGGCATGGCTACGGTGACAGCATCGATCAATGCATCATCATTAGAAAATAGCCAGGTGAAGTTTATCAACACCATTGAAGATACATGGTATGTGACAACGGATTCATCAACCTATACTTCCGCGGAGATTAAAGGTTATTCGAGTTTAGGCTTTGTCACCGCTTCCCCCACCACCGGTCCCACACAGCTTGTTTGGGAGGCAAGCGGTAGCGCTGATGTCTCAACACCCGTCACATTGATCGACGACAGCGGTAAGCAATATGAAGTCTACCTTAAAGGTTATCGTACATCGGCTTGTTCACAGCGCCCTCTTAACGCAGCAATAACGTGTAGCGTAGACGGTTACCGAGCCAAATTTACGTGGAGCCGTAGTGATAACCAGGACATTCCGCCGGGCCATTACACTGGATTGATCCATTTCTTCGGAAAAGACTGGCACACCGCCTGGGCGTTTGAATATCGATTAACGATGGATTTAACCGTTAACTGATCGCCAACAAAAAGCGAGCCATAAGGCTCGCTTTTTATTACGTTAGCTACAATTAAAGATGAATAATCACCTCATTTTGGAGCGCTTTTAACACTACCCCCCACTCACTACCTGCCTGAGAACCACCTTTTACTCCATGGATTTTCTGTATATTGCGTAGACAGATCGACCAGTTCCGCGCCTCCCCTTCACCTTTTAGGGTAATGGTGTTGCCGTTGCGCGTCGCCTGCAGCGTAAAGATCGCCGAACCGTCCGCCGCGGGCACGTCGCATGTGGCCGTAGCGCCATCGTCCAGGTTAAACAGCTGGAAGGCCGTCCCCTCGTGCCACGCATAGTCCGGCTTCTGGTTATTATTACCCAGCGCCAGCAGCGTGTTGTCGCGCACATAGACCGGCAGGCTCATGAAATCGTGCTGCTGCTTATGCCAGCGGCTGCCCTGAATTTCGTCGTTGTGCCACAGGTGCGTCCAGCGGCCTTCCGGCAGGTAGAACTGCACGTCGCCCGCCTCGGAGAACACCGGTGCCACCATCATTGCATCCCCCAGCATGTACTGACGATCGAGGTAATCGCACGCTGGATCGTCCGGGAACTCCAGCATCATCGCCCGCAGCATCGGCGTACCGAACTCGCGGGCCAGCGCCGCCTGACGGTACAGGTACGGCATCAGCTGACACTTCAGCTGCGTGAAGTGGCGCACCACGTCGCAGGACTCGTCATCGTAGGCCCACGGCACGCGGTAGGATTTACTGCCGTGCAGGCGGCTGTGGCTGGAGAACAGCCCGAACGCGCACCAGCGTTTGTAGACGTGCGCCGGGGCGGTGTTTTCGAACCCGCCGATATCGTGGCTCCAGAACCCGAAGCCGGACAGGCCAGTCGACAGCCCGCCGCGCAGGCTCTCGGCCATAGATTCATAGTTGGCGTAGCAGTCGCCGCCCCAGTGCACCGGGAACTGCTGCGCCCCGACGGACGCGGAGCGGGCAAACAGCACCGCTTCTTCTTCCCCCACCGTCTCTTTCAGCACGTTCCACACCAGCTCGTTATAGATGTAGGCGTAATGGTTGTGCATCTTCTGCGGATCGGACCCGTCAAACCACTGCACGTCCGTCGGGATACGCTCGCCGAAGTCGGTCTTGAAGCAGTCGACGCCGATATCCACCAGGCCTTTCAGCCTGTCGGCATACCACCGGCACGCGTCCGGGTTGGTAAAGTCATAAATCGCCAGCCCCGGCTGCCATTTGTCCCACTGCCACAGGGAGCCGTCCGGGCGCTTGAGCAGGTAGCCCTTCTCTTTCAGCTCACGGAAGATCGGGGATTTCTGGCCAATGTACGGGTTAATCCACACGCAGACCTTCAGCCCTTTCTCCTTCAGGCGGCGGATCATTCCTTCCGGATCCGGGAAGGTCACCGGGTCCCACTCGAAATCGCACCACTGGAAGGCCTTCATCCAGAAGCAGTCGAAGTGGAACACGTGCAGCGGCAGGTTGCGCTCGGCCATGCCGTCGATAAAGCTGTTAACCGTCGCTTCGTCGTAGTTGGTGGTGAACGAGGTGGTGAGCCACAGGCCAAATGACCACGCAGGCGGCAGCGCCGGTCGCCCGGTGAACTGCGTATAGCGGTTCAGCACCTCTTTCGGCGTCGGGCCGTCGATCACGAAGTACTCAAGATATTCCCCCTCCACGCTGAACTGCACTTTGGAGACCTTCTCGGAGCCGACTTCAAACGAGACGTTTTCCGGATGATTCACCAGCACGCCGTAGCCGCGGTTGGTCAGGTAGAATGGGATATTTTTGTAGGACTGCTCGGTGCTGGTGCCGCCGTCGCGGTTCCAGGTTTCGACCGTCTGGCCGTTGCGCACCAGCGCGGTAAAGCGCTCACCCAGGCCGTAGACCGTTTCCCCCACGCCCAGATCCAGACGTTCGAACATGTAATTGCGGTCGGCGTTGGTATCCTGCACGTAGCCGTTGTTTTTCAGCTGGCTGCCGGTAATGCGCTGGCCGTTACGCAGGAAATCCAGCGCCCAGAACTCGCCTTTGGTGACGCGCACGCTGACGCTGCCGCTTTTCAGCTCGGCAAACTCGGCGTTGTTTTCAATCTCTACCTTCACGTCCTTCAGAACGTTCAGCGGATAGTGCGGGCCGTTGTTCAGCGCGCCCTGGAAATGCTCAATGCGCACCCCGACAATCCCTTCCTGCGGGGCAAACAGGCGCACCGTGAACATCAACGTGTCGAGCTGCCAGGTGCGTTCGCGCACGTCGCGCGGCGCCACGTACACCACCAGGTCATTGCCCTGCTGCTCCACGTCGAACACCTGAACCGGACAGGTCACGTTCAGGCCCGGTTGAATAAGCCAGTTTCCATCACTGATTTTCATACTTTCGTCCTCTTAGTTCTGTAATTCTTTGCTGACCGGCAGGTTTTCAAACTCCTGCTGATTGCGGCGCGCGCCCTGCGCCAGCTCGCCCAGGATTTTGGTCAGGAAAGGAGTTTTCAGCGTGTAGTAGCGTTTGGCGATAATGGCGCTCAGCACGTAGCAGACCGCCGGGGCCAGGGTAAACAGGCCGATAATGATGCTGATGGTCGCGCTGTTCTGGGTTTTAGCTGCCGCGTCGTAGCCTCCGCCTGCCAGCATCCAGCCGATCATCGCCCCGCCCAGCGCCAGACCGAGCTTCAGCACGAACAGCGTGCCCGCAAAGCTGATGCCGGTCAGGCGTTTGCCGTTGGTCCATTCGCCGTAGTCGACGGTATCTGACATCATCACCCACTGAATCGGCGTCACCAGCTGGTGCAGCACGCCGATGACGAAGATAAAGGCGAACATCAGCACGGTGGCATGCATCGGGACGAAGAACATCGCCACGCTGACCACCGCCAGCGCGGCGTTGGTCCACCAGAAGATGCTGACCTTGCACTTCCAGTCGGTGAGCGGTTTCGCCAGCGCGGAGCCAATCAGGTTGCCGACGCAGTAGGTGGTGAGGAACGCGACGAACACTTCCGGCGAGCCCATGATCCAGGTGCAGTAGTACATCATCGCACCGCCGCGCACGCAGACGGCAAGGATGTTGAGGATGGTCAGCACGCCGACGATGCGCCACTGGTCGTTTTGCCAGATATCGCGCAGGTCTTCGCGCATGGAGGTGGTGCTCGGCGGCACCTGGATGCGCTCTTTGGTGGTGAAGAAGCAGAACGCCAGCATCAGGAACGCGACCACCGACAGCACGGCGATGCCGCCCTGGAAGCCGAACGCCTTATCGTCGCCACCAATCAGCTTCACCAGCGGCATCATCAGCACCGTGGAGAGCATGCCGCCCGCCGTCGCCAGCACAAAGCGCCAGGACTGAAGGGAGATACGCTGCGTCGGGTCACTGGTGATCACGCCGCCCAGCGCGCAGTAAGGAATATTGACCACGGTATAGAGCAGGGTCAGCAGCGTGTAGGTCACGGCGGCATAAACCATTTTACCGTTGAGGCTGAGGTCCGGCGTGGTGTAGGCCAGCACGCAGACAATGCCGAACGGGATCGCGCCGAACAAAATCCACGGTCGGAACTTGCCCCAGCGGCTGCGGGTGCGGTCGGCAATCAGCCCCATGCACGGGTCGGAGATCGCATCCAGCGCGCGCGCCAGCAGGAACATGGTGCCGACAAACCCGGCGGGAATGCCGAAAATATCGGTGTAGAAAAACATCATGTACAACATAACGTTATCAAAAATGATGTGGCTGGCGGCGTCACCCATGCCGTAGCCAATCTTCTCTTTTACTGACAATACTTCGCTCATCTTTTTTTATCCTTCACGCTGTAGGGGGCGCTGAGACCGGTTACATTGGTTTTAAACCATTGTTTCAAAGGCGGGTATTGCGATTTCTGGTTAGCAGATTACGTTTCTTGTTTTTTGTGATCGCGGTAAATGTTGGGAAGCAGAAGGGCTAACATGAGGATTTTCTTAGGAATTACCTGAAACAGGGGTGTACAGGTCAAAAGAGAGGTGAAAAAAGTGGTGTGGGGTATGTGGTAAATGCCTGAAAGTAGCTATAATGCGCCCCGCCTCCATGTAGCAATCGAGGCGCGGAAGATCGTCATCTCCGGTGAGGTGGCTGGACTTCAAATCCAGTTGGGGACGCCAGCGTTCCCGGGCAGGTTCGACTCCTGTGATCTTCCGCCAAAATCATTCCTTTTTATACAAACTTTCTAGTGCTGCCAATAAGTCCCTTAATCCACTGTTAAAATCATTTCTAAAATCTGCGTATTTTTTTGTTTTTAACAACTCAGGTATTTTGCAATCTTTCAAAAGTAAAGGAAGCACATGAATACAATTGTGTTGAATTTCATTCCAATATTTTGTTTGCCATTCTCTTTCTACCCATTTTGATGAAACCACATTTTCAGAAAGAATAACAATTACAAAATCAGCTTCTTCTAGTCCGTCTGAAATTAGCTCGGGAATACTTTCCCCCACTTTTATGTCCCATTCATCCAACCAAGGAGCATACCCATTTGCTTCAAGGTCCATACATAACATTTTTGCAAACGGTTTATCTAATGATGAATGAGAGATGAAAATTTTTGCCCTGTTAGGTTTATTCATATAGCGCTGCTCCACAATTTGGTCCAGAAGAGTAGTTTCAATGTAATGTAATTCTGAAAAATAACTGCACAATTTCTTATATGATATTTTATTGTATGGAGAGCACAGTTTAGTGAGTTCAGCTTTACGATTTATTACGAGACAGGCAAACCAAACTCGAGCAGTTCCTGCAATTTAACGACCGGACGTTTTAGAAGGGGCAGGCAAGATCAGCAAGAAAGTGGCTGATGAAAAGGCGTGCTCAGAATACATTGAGTTTGAAAAAAAGCAGCGCCTGCTGAAAGAAGCCGAGGGTGAGAAAGATATCGTCGGCTTATTAAAATGGGATAAGCAGGCTAAGCGCTAATCCCGGTCCCCCGGCTCGCATCATTCACAAACAGCATTTCAATGCGGTTTCATCCATGCCTAAAAAGCCGTGAATAACGCCTGCGTCATCCAAGGCTGAGCGCGACGATTAACTCCGTGTAACTGCCGGTGGGCAGCAGGACAGGGCTGATATTCAGCCCTGTGACAGTTATTTTCAGCGAAATCTTTCAGATATTACGCTCTGAGATCTCTGCTTTTATTAAGCTGTATAGCTTATCTGATAACTCATTAAGGGTATTGTTTTCAGCTTGCAGCATTTTGCCGTTATTTTGCAATATTAAGTCGTTAAAGGAACCAGCCCCTCTGAAAATAGACCTAATACCTAACACGACCTGGTCATAATCAGAATCCAGGTGCTCACGATAATAAATTAGTCTTTTTGACCAAACACTTTCATCACAAGAGACAAGTAATTCAATGATTTGATTAAGTAACGTATGTATTTCTGATTTCATTTCAATCCCCCAAAATTAACCGTCTCTACGCCTGGAATATTCCAAGGCGCAGGGATTACGACTTGCTCAGTACCTCCAGGGAAAATATCAGACTGGTAGCCCACCTCTCCGACATATACCTTCGATCCTGCAGGAATTTTTATCTCATAAAAACTATCGATCACAGATTCAGAACCGTCAGGCCATTTTGGTAACACAGCTTTATCGACACGCGTCTGTAGTACTCCTAAAGGTCGTTCATAACTGAAAAATCGACCCAACTCTGTGCCGCTTTGACCACCTCTAAAAAATGTGGTGTCCTGGGACAATGTTATTTCCTTGTAAGCTCCGCCTGAGAATGTTTCGGCAAAGCGCTCATTTAATGGTCCGGGCTTTATCATCGAGTATTCACCCTCGACTTTTCCCAGAACATGGAGATTGTTAAGCTCACTCGCCGCCCCCAGTCTGCCAAGGCCAAGACCCGCAGCAACAGAAGCGCCAGCAATAACCAGCCCTTTATTGTCCATAACCTGATTGTAACCCGCTGGCGCATCGCCACCGAGCTGCTGCGCGGTCTGATGGAATCCCTCGATATTGCCATTATAGATCCCGCCCGCGGCCAACAAGCGACCAGCAGCTTTGCTGTTGATGATTTTTGCAGCCTGAGCATGTTGCGCAGGTGCCGCCGGGCGAACGTGATATCCCGGGCGTTTCAGTTGCCGGGACAGGAGATGGCTGAGCCGGGTATGAAGGAACAGCGGCAGATCATTGCGAAGGTCACCGGATGTCGTCAACACTCCCGAAATAGCATGCCCGGTTATGTCTTTTCTCAGCAGAACGAGCTTCCCAGATTTGATGTCGGCAAGAGTGTCACGGTATGCCATCCACGGATGCTGCCAGTGAAACGGTTGATAACGGCTGACAAACCGGGTGTAGCCCTGTGGTAAATTCCACTCCTGAATTATGCGGTTGGGCAGTGCAGTTTCTGCGAGATCTCCTGCCGCAGTGTCCGGATGGATAATGTGAGGAATGTCCTCAAGGTAGATGTCGTCCAGTGACATTGCCTGACTGTGATGAAGCATAGTGTCCCTTTTACGCTGCCGTTATACGCCCAATTATTGCGCATTCCAGGCAACAGGCAAAGACCCCTAATGCCCCGCGGTTGATTGACCACATACCCTGCCTGGGTTATGTCTGACCGGAGATGGACCAGAAAACGTCCGCTACGAGCGAGGAACTGAAGTTCGCAGTTACTCTCAAAGTCGATGAAGAAATTGCCAGCATTACTGTGTATTAATCAATGGGGAGCAGGTCAAGGGCGTTAAGCCTGTCCACCCAACCGCATATGCAACAGCGGAAACGGATTCCCCTGCCCGTCCAGTTCCGAGCGTCCGACCTGCTCAAACCCCATATGGCGATAAAATCCCACGCCCTGCGGGTTCTGCTCATTCACGTCCACTTCGTTCGCGCCGAACGCTGCGATGGCGTGTTGCAGCAGAAATTTCCCGACGCCCTTCCCCCGGCTCGCGTCATCAACAAACAGCATTTCAATACGGTTTTCATCCACGCCTAAAAAGCCGTGAATAACGCCTGCATCATCGCGGGCCATCACGACCTTGAGGTTAGGCAGATAGGCGTTAAGCAATAACGGGCGCAGCGCCGCAATATCGCTTTCCTGCAAAAAATGATGGGTGGCGCGGACGGAGGATTCCCAGATCGCGACCAGACGTTCGAAGTGTGAGGGGAGTGCGGTTTCTATTTTCATGGGGGGATCATGTTTGGAAAACCGAATTATTTCAAGTCACGCTTTGCGGTCTGTTCCCCCCTCACCCTAACCCTCTCCCTCAGGGAGAGGGAACTGACCGTGCGGTTTTTCATCCCCTACCCTAATCTCCATCACCGCGTACACCCCGTCCTTAGGCACGACCACGGTGACGTTTTCCACCGGCACGCCCGCCGCGAGGTGGATATCCTGCAGCTGCTGCAGCGTCCTCGGGTGAATATCCTCCCAGCCGATACCACGCAGCACAAAGTCAATGTGCGGGCTACTGGTGAGCATGTTCGACACAATCACCGCCCCGCCGGGCTTGACCAGCCGCAGCGCGCGCTGGAGGAAAGTCACCGCATCGGTATCATTGAAGTATTCGAAGATCCCCAGCGCATCGACCAGTTCGGCCTGATGCTCGCCCAGCTCCAGCAGCAGGTCCTCGTTACGCACCAGCGTATGGAGCAGGTTGCGCCTGAGCAGCGTCAGCTGTTCACCCACCACAATGCCTTCCTGCGCCGCCATGGTTTCGGCCCAGCTGAGCGCAACGGGGTCTTTGTCTACCAGCGTGAGATAGACCTGCTGGCCGTCGAGCTTTGCTTCACGCAGCGCCTCCAGCACCGGGATGGCGGCACCGCTCGCGAGGCTGACCCAGTTGTTCTCGCTCTCGTTGTGAATGTACTTATCCACCAGCGCGGCCAGCACCCTGGCGCGGGAACGCACGCCAACAGCATCATTTGCGTGGATAAACCATTGGCGGCTGTCGCTGTCCATTTTAGTGCCGTCAGGCAGGCGATCTTCTAGCGGGTTTTGCACCACAAACAGCGCCAGCGCGGAGGGCACCAGCCGGGTGCGCCACGCGGTGAGCGCCGGGCGGTTGCGAAAGGCCTGTTCGGAATAGCGGTTCTGCGGGACAAGCACGGCCTGCCCCCCTTCGTCGTACTCCACCCGCGGCGGCCGGAGCGCTGGATCGGCTTTCAGGGCGCGGTCAAGGGAGGCGATCTCACGGGCAGCGTCGTCTTTCATCGGCCACTGGTCGCTGACGTCGGGAAATGACGCGCTAAAAATCGTCATATTTTCCGGCGCATCGCCGCGAAAAGGCTGCCAGTTCATGTCGTCTTCCCTCCGTTAGGCTTTTAACGGAAGTCTATCCAGGCGGGCCAGTAATGCCCCAGGAAGAAAGCACGATTTTTATTGCTTCACCCACACCAGCTGGTCAACCCGGAAGCCCAGACTGCGCGCGATGTTCAGGTAATCCTGCTTCACCGCATCCGGGATCGTTGGCGTGCGCGACAGGATCCACAGGTAATCGCGGTTCGGGCCGCTGACCAGCGCGTACTGGTACTTATCGTCGAGCTTGATCACGTTATAGCCGCCGTAGAACGGGCCGAAGAACGACACCTTGAGCGCGGCCGTGGTCGGCTCGCCGGTAAAGTACGCTTTCCCCTCGCTCTCATTCCACTTGTTCTTCACCGGATCGTAGCCCCGGTTGAGCACGCTGATGCCGCCGTCGCTGCGCTTGCCGTAGGTGGCGGTTACCTGCTCCAGCCCGCGTTCAAAGCGGTTTTCCAGACGGGCGACCTCGTACCATTTGCCGAGATAGCGGCTGGCGTCAAAACCAGA
Organism: Enterobacter pseudoroggenkampii; assembly: GCF_026420145.1. Classification (NCBI taxonomy): domain Bacteria; kingdom Pseudomonadati; phylum Pseudomonadota; class Gammaproteobacteria; order Enterobacterales; family Enterobacteriaceae; genus Enterobacter; species Enterobacter pseudoroggenkampii. The sequence goes on along the minus strand of NZ_JAPMLV010000003.1, from coordinate 117,155 downwards.
AATCGGCTGCACGCCCTTCGGCGGCGTGGGGGATTTACAGGCGACCAGCGTCAGCGCAATGGCAACACCGGTCACAACAGGCCATAGCTTCATGAGAATTCCTTTCATTTGCACGGTTGGACGTTAAGTGTAGTGCACCGTTTCGGCGCTTCATCCCGTTCGGGAAAATCCGTAGTATATTGAGAGTATTCCTCCACTCTGGACACGGACATGGCTTACTCCATCGGCGAATTCGCCCGACTCAGCGGCATCACCGCCACCACCCTGCGGGCGTGGCAGCGTCGCTATGGTTTACTCAAGCCACAGCGCACGGAAGGCGGACACCGCCAGTACAGCGATGAGGACGTCCAGCAGGCGCTCAAAATCCTCGACTGGGTAAAAAAAGGCGTTCCGATTGGCCAGGTCAAACCGCTGCTGGAACGCCCGACGCCGGGACGGACCAACAACTGGCAAACCCTGCAGCAGAACATGCTGCAACGCCTGCAGGACGGCAAAGTCGAATCCCTGCGCCAGATGATTTACGACGCCGGACGTGAATACCCAAGGCCGGAGCTGGTCGCGAACGTGCTGCGCCCGCTGCGCAGCCAGGTTTCGGCCAACGTCGCCGCCGCCATGACCCTGCGCGCGATCCTCGACGGCATCCTCATCGCCTACACCTCGTTTTGCCTCGAAGGCGATAAAAAAGCGCCGGGCGATAATATTCTGCTCAGCGGCTGGCACCTCAACGACCCGTGCGAGATCTGGCTCGAAGCCCTAACGCGCACCGGACAGGGCCACCGGATCGACATCCTGCCGGTTCCGCCTGACGCGCTGGCACCGGAAATTTTCCCGGAGCGCAAATGGCTGCTGGTCACCAGCGGCAAACTCACCGCCGGGCGGAAAAAGCAGCTGGAGCAGTGGCAGCAGCAGGTATCGCTTGAAGTGATTATCCTCTGATCATTTTCTCCTGCGGGAATCTTCACGAAAAGTTGAATATTTTCCCGCGCCGCAGATGCTAACGTTTTCCAGTGACGAATAACCCCACAGGAAAACACCATGAAAAAAACTGCCCCTCTGCTGATCCTGGCCTCGATGGCCTTTGCCCCTGCCGCCTTTAGCGCCCCGGCCGGCACCCTGAGCGTACACATCCTCGACCAGCAAACCGGGATGCCGCCATCAGACGTGACCGTTACGCTGGAGAAGCAGCAGCAGGACAAATGGACCCCGATTGCCAGCGGCAAAACCGACCACGACGGCCGTATCAAATCGCTCTATCCGCAGGATCAGGACATGCAGCCTGGCGTGTATAAAGTGACCTTCAAAACCGCAGATTACTTCCACGGCAAAAAGCTCGACTCCTTCTTCCCGGAGATCCCGGTGCTGTTTACCGTGACCCGCACAAACGAGAAACTGCACATCCCGCTTCTGCTGAGTCAGTACGGTTACTCGACCTACAAGGGCAGTTAAGACGCATTGATTTTAAAGGATTATAAAAAATAGTTCCGCGAATACTTGGACAAATTAGTCATGTTGTGTAAGTTTTAGTTATATGAACGGGAGGACAACACCATGACAACGAAACCTGTGCTCGGTATTAGCGGATGTTTGACCGGATCCGCCGTTCGCTTTGACGGCGGACACAAGCGTATGGGCTTCGTCATGGATGAGCTGGCCCAGTGGGTGAATTTCAGGCCCGTCTGCCCGGAAATGGCCATCGGCCTGCCGACCCCTCGCCCGGCGCTGCGTCTGATCGTGACGGAACACGGTGAAACGCAGATGCGTTTTAGCCATGCGCCTCATGAAGACGTTACGCAGAAAATGGCGGACTTTACGGCAGATTTTTTGCCGAAAATCGGCGATCTCGCTGGTTTTATCGTCTGCGCTAAATCCCCAAGCTGCGGCATGGAACGCGTGCGTCTGTATGATGAAAACGGCAACCGGGGCCGCAAGGAGGGGGTCGGGCTGTTCACCGCCGCCCTCCTTGAAACCTGGCCGTGGCTGCCCGTGGAAGAGGACGGACGTCTGCACGATCCGGTGCTGCGGGAAAACTTTGTCGAACGTGTTTTTGCCCTGCACGAACTGAACACGCTGCGTAAAAATGGCCTCACACGCCGTGCGCTGCTGGACTTCCACAGCCGTTACAAACTTCAGCTGCTGGCGCACCATCAGGCAGGCTACCGTGAAATCGGCCCGTTCGTTGCCTCGCTGCACGAGTGGGAAGACCTGGATGCCTTCTTCGTGGCGTATCGGGAAAAGCTGATGACCATCCTGAAAAAACCCGCCTCGCGGAAAAATCACACCAACGTGCTGATGCATATTCAGGGGTATTTCCGTAGCCAGCTGAACACCCGCCAGCGCGGCGAGCTGCGCGACGTGATCCTGCACTATCGCAACGGGCAGTTGCCTATTCTCGCCCCGATCACGCTGCTGAAGCATTACCTGGCCGAATACCCCGACCGATATCTGATGACGCAAAACTACTTTGATCCCTATCCTGATGATTTGGGTCTGCGTCTGGCAGTCAAGTGATCATAAAAATGCGAAGGCCCCATTGACCCGTAGAGGCCCAAAGCAGTACCCCGTTTAGACGACATCCTCACTGTCGTCTCTTTTTTGCATTTCATCCAAAAGCCTGTGATTATATACAGGCTTATTCTGCAAAAAAGGGGCCTGCCAGTGATCAACACCCTGCACATTCAAAACTACCGCTCCATCCGCGAGATGTCGCTGGAGCTGGAGCAGCTCAACATCGTCTTCGGGCCGAATGGTACCGGGAAATCCAATATTTACAAGGCGATACATCTGATGCACAGCGCCGCCCAGGGGCAGTTTTCCCAGGCGCTGGCGAACGAGGGCGGCATTCTGAAGGTGTTCTGGGCAGGCAAAACCCGCAGCGACCAACTGCGGCGGATGAATCTGGCCGTAGAAACAGAGACCTACGAATACGAGCTGCAGGTCGGGTTTGTGGAGAAGCTGCCCTATCCCTCGCAGTTTCAGCTCGACCCGGTGATCAAAGAGGAGTCCATCTGGCTGAGCGGCCAGCACCGTCGGCCTTCGTCACAGCTGATGAAACGTAAGAACCAGGCGGTCTTTCTGAACAACGTGCATCACGAGAAGGTGACCCACAGCGGCACGCTGTACGAGAACGAATCGGTATTCGGACAGCTCGGCGAACCGCATCTTTACCCGGAAGTGTCCCAGATGCGCGAGTCCCTGCGTAACTGGCGCTTTTATCATGAGTTTTCCGTCTCATCGGGCTCGGCGATGCGGGCTCCGCAGGTCGGCTTCCGCTCCCCGGTGCTGGCCAGCGACGGCGCCAACCTGGCGGCCGCGTTTCAGACTATCGTCGAGATTGGCGACGAGCTGCTGCTGATGCGCATTCTCGATCAGGCCTTCCCCGGCTGCGTGTTTTACAGCGACAACACCGGCGGACGTTTTCGCATGATGATGCAGCGCGAGGGGCTGAGCAGGCCGCTGGAACCGGCGGAGTTCTCCGACGGCACCCTGCGCTTCCTGTGCCTGGCGGTAGCGCTGCTCAGCCCGCGTCCACCGGCGTTTATCGCGTTGAACGAACCGGAAAACAGCCTGCACCCGCAGATGCTGCCCGCGCTGGCGAGCTTAATCGCCGAGGCCAGCCGCTACTCGCAGATCTGGCTCACCAGCCACTCGCCGGAGCTGGCGATGTTGATTGAGAAGCAGAGGTCGTTTTCGCTGTATCAGCTGTCGATGGTGGAGGGGGAGACGAGGGTGGAGAGGCTGGGGTAACTGCACCTTATTCTGTTCGATGACCAACTTTTTGGGATACAGATAAAGTAGCTGAGGCTTTGGCAATGGTGCTTGCATTCAACAAAATGATGAAGGCGAGTATGCCATAAAGTGTACATATCATCTGTAAATACAATCAGCTACAGGGATAGTTGCACGAAACACAATTCATTCAACAAAGCCGTTCTAAGCTACTGTTCAGATAGAGTATGTATTAAAGTTTGTATTATCAGCGTATTACATATTAAAATCATTGGTATTATTATTAAATTTTAGAGGATTATTATTGAGATATCTTGGCACTGGATAAAATACATTGTTTTAGATAAAATATAAAACTGGATATTATAAATCTTTTAGGCAACCATAAAGAAGTTGAAGGCTAAGCATCTCAAAAAATGCCTTTTACTCAATAAAAATATCGAGGTGTATTTCATGAATAAAAGTCAGCATATCAAAATAAGTAAATTTTTGAGTTACATATTACGTCACAAACCTGAAGCAATTGAATTAAGATTAGACTCAGAGGGTTGGGCAGATATATCTACACTCATCCATCTTTCTAACGAAAAAGGCCAAAAACTTGATCTAGCCATGCTCCATAATGTTGTCGATCTTAGTCCTAAAAAACGCTTTTCCATATCCCAAGACGGAATGCGTATTCGAGCATCGCAAGGACACTCTTTAAAGCAAGTGGATATAAAATTTGAAGAAAAAATACCTCCTGAAATCTTATACCATGGGACTGCGCATTACTTTTTAGAATCAATCCTTGAGCAAGGACTTAATGCAAAGGAGCGGCAGTATGTTCATCTTTCTATCGATAAAGAGATGGCAATTCAGGTTGGAATGCGTCACGGAACACCTGTCGTACTAAAAATCAATGCCCTAAAGCTCTATCATCAGGGCGTTAAATTCTATCAAGCAGATAATGATATTTGGTTAACTAAATTTATTTCTCCAGCGCAGATCATTCAGGATGAATAGTAAATTCAGAGCTCAAACTCACATTTTCAGCAAATATTTCTAAAGAAATATTTTCGGAAAGAAAAATAATCTTATAGTGTTTTATGTGCCTTACTCCACCAAAATGCCTACTCCATGCAATTGCAACCTCAGAGTCAGGATATTCGATCAAGGTTCCAGTTAATGGAGTCTTGGCATCGCTCGAATAATCTATATCGAGTCTGGACAATCCAGGGAACGAGGTGTGATGAAAATCACACACTTTATCAAATCGTAACTCCCTATAGTTAGGACCCTGATCCTCATTTGCTGCATCATATTCAATCTTAACGATAAATTCTAAGCCTCTGGACTCAATAGACACTGAATTTTCACCATATGATGGTAACCAATCATAAGGATCTAAGATAGAGACTGCAATTCCTGATTTCATCATTTTCTCCCACGTGGTATATCTGTGCTTCCTGTTTCCGGAAGTTTATTCCTAATTAATTGATCAGTGGCAAGATCATTATAAGTTTTGCCATCCATTCCAGGTACTTTCACATTTGTTTGATTGGTTCCGTACCATTCAGCCTTCGGTACTCCAGCACGATCTAAAGCTACGGATGTTCTGGTATTAAGAATTAATCTTGTGCCATTCATCTCTACATAATCTACAGATAATTGACTCGGTTTGATAGAGCCATTTCGAACCGCATTGGCTAAATCATCTACCGTATTGATGGGTTGACCTGCCATTTTGCTATATCTATCCGCCCCTTCGGGACTAAATGTTTCATTAGCTCTAATTTTTGATTGGGCAAAGTTAGCATTTGCGACGGAACCTCTCTCAGATATAGGTCCTTTCCCAACGGTATCAGTAACAGGTTTCACCGTCTGCCCTGGCTTAGGTGAAATACTTACACCATCTGCCAGCGATCCATATATTGCAGCCGCCATTCCATCTGCAGTTGTTTTTTGAAGATGCGCTGACAGCCACCCGCACTTGCCGTTACAGTTGTCGATAATATCAGCGTACCACTTTGCCGAATCTTCATAGGCTCGACCCGCCAGATTGTCCTGGACACGTAGCGCGGTATAAGCTTTTTCATCCAGTTCAATCAAGGTGCGCATCTGCACCACACAAGCGGTGTCTCCTGCATCCCAACATGTCTTCAGCTTAAGAATATTTTCCGCTGACTCCTTAGCCATATCCTTACGAACCCCCTGCTCACAAGAGGGTTCACCGTTGCAGTTATTGAAACGCTCAGTGTAGAGTTGGGGACTTCCCTTACTCAAAAAGTTATTCTCAACACTATTCTTCCCGGCACTGGCTCCAGTCGCCGCACCAGCCGTATTTCCCCCAGCAATCCCGCCAGCTATGCCCGCTGAAACAGACGCCAGCGTACTCACGGTTTGCTTCTGTTCTTCCGTCAGCTTCGACGGGTCAGTATCGGGATAGAACTGTTTGGCAATCGCTGTCGCAATCAGTTCGCCGGATGCGGCCCCCACAGCGCCCGCTGCGGCACTGTTGCCCTGAAGGGCTGCGGTTACGCCGCCGAGGATGGCATGGGCAATCGCTTTTGCCGCCGTATCGTCATCAATGCCTGCATGATGACCGATGATGTTTGCCAGCTCCGGTGCTGACGCGCCCGCCAGCGCCCCTCCGATATTGCCGCCCGCCAGTCCCTGCAGCGCTGCCGTAGCCGCCTGGATGCCACGCTGCATGGCGCTGCCGGTTCCGTACGTCACCATTACTTCTTTGTATGCCTGGGTATCACGCAGTTTCGCAAGATAGTTCTGGCGCTCTTTTTCTGTCGCGTTTGCGGGGAGTGTTGCGCCGGTTTCTTTCTGGGCCGCCTTCAGCCCGTTCAGGTCACCCTGCGTCCTGGCAATATCCGCCACCTGGCTACCAATGTCGCTGATCATCCCAACTGCGTTCAGACGGTTCTGCTCTTTCTCCTTGTCGAAGATCGGGCTGATACTGTCGTTAGCATGTTCGGTATCGCGGCTCAAATCGGCCACGTCCTGCTTCTGGTTTGCCTTGTCGCGGATAGTGAGGGAGCCCTCTGCCACGGCGGCCTGCGTGGTGCCTTCCTTATGGCCTTTATTACCCGCAGCGGAGATCATGCCGCCCGGCAGGTTACCCTGGAATTTATCCCCGAAGCTGCCGCCGCCGCTGAGGCTGATACCGGAGTGCGAGGTTTTAAAGTCCGCTTCGTTGTGGATATCGCTGAAGCCCAGCGTCCCGGTATCGAGGCTGTTTTTGTCCGGCGTGGCGGTAGAGGCGATAACCGCTCCATCAAGCTGGGTATGATGCCCCACGGTGATATCGAAGCCGCCGTCCCCGGCATACAGCCCGGTTTGTTCGGCCACCGAATCAAAGCGGCTCTTCATCTTGTCCTGGCTGGCGTTGATATAGCCTGAACCGGACATAGTGCCGAAGGTGAAGCTGCCACCCGCTGCAACGCTGGTCTGCTTGCTGTCGTAGTCGCTGTTGTTCTGCTGGCTGCGCATCAGCAGGTCATGACCAACATCTGCCACGATTTTATTGCCGTTAACCTGAGCGCCATCAAGCACGGTGTCGTGCCCGCTTTTAAGGGTGACGTTTTTGCCGCTGTCGATCGTGGTTTCGGTCCAGTCGGTACCGTTGCCTTTATCCTTGCCATGCGCGGCGTTGACGTTGGCAAACACGCTGATACCCGCGCCGTTGCCGCCGGCACCGATGCTCACGCCGATCCCGCCACCACTGCTGCTGTTCTTGCCGCTGGTTTTTTGGGTATTCGCCGCGCCGGACAGCAGAATGTCGTTCTGTGCATCCAGCGTGGTGTCGCCCCCGGCTTTCAACTGGCTGCCCGCAATCACGATGTCGCCGCTGTTTGCACCTTTGTTTTTGCCGTTCGCGGTGATGGCAAGATTGTTGCCTGCGTTCAGCGTGCTGCCTGCCACCGCATCACTCTCAGCATGCTGCTGTGATTTTGACTTCTGGGTCGTCAGCGAGAGGCTCACACCCATTGCGTTCGGGTCGCCGGTGGTTGCCGCCATATCCGCAGCCTGCCCGGCCTGCACGCCGGACAGCACCGTTTTGGTGGCCTGAAGGGCTTTCAGACGGCCATCACTTTGCTCTTTGGTCTCCTGCGCCGCGCTCACGGCATTGTTAATAGCGCTACCGACGGTGCCGGAGAGCGCCACGGTGAGCCCGCTTTTCTTCTGCTCGAAGGTTTCATCCCGGGTGCGCTTGTCGTGCCCCGGCTCGATGATGACGCTGTCGCCGCTGAGGCTTAAATCCTTCCCGGCGATAAGATCCGCGCCGCCGATGTGGACCTGGTTTCCGGCAGAAATCGCGACGTTACCGCCCGTCGAGCCCACCGTACTGAAGCTCTGGCTCTGGGTGGTGCCCTTCTCACGGAGATCGTGCGTGCTTTTGCTGCTGCCGATGGTGAAACCAATCCCGCCCGAGCCCATCAGGCCGGATTTTTTCTCTTCTTTAAAGCGCCAGGAGGTATCGCTGTTCGTCGCTGCCACAATATCGACGTTGTTGCCCGCCTTAAGCTTCACGTCGCCGTCGCCCGCCACGGCGGAACCGTTCACCAGCAGGTTATTGCCTGCCACCACCTGCACGTTATCGCCGCTCAGCAAAGAGCCGGATTCACGCGTCGCGCTGTTCTCCTCGATGGTGTGGGTGGTTTTCTTGCTCAGGAACCCTTTTTTGGTTTTGGTCTGCTCTTTGTAGTGATAATCGCTTTCGGTTGCTGTATTGAGACTGACGTCGCGGCCTGCCGCTACGCCGATATCGCCCTTCGCCGTCACCTGCGCGGCTTCGGTGGTGACATCGCGTCCGGCGAGGATCTGGGTATTCGCCCCGCTGGCGATCTCGGTTCCCTGCTGGCGTACCGATTCGTTAATAACGGTTTTCTTGCCTGACCTATAGCTGTCGCCCTGCGTGGTCTCTTCCGCAGCCAGATTCACGTCGCGACCCGCCTGCAGCCCGACGCTTTTCTCCGCCGCCAGCGCGGCGGCCTGAGCGTTGATATCCTGTCCGGCCTTCAGGACCAGGTTATCGCCTGCGGAAATCGTGGTGCGGTCGAGCCCGGTGCTGTGGGATTCGCTTTTCCCTTTACGGCTGCTTTCGCTGGTCTGTGCCGCGTTCAGATTGAGATCGTTGCCCGCGCTCAGCCCCGCGCTGCCGCCCGCCTTCAGGTCGCTGGCGGTCACGTCAAGGTTGTGCCCGGCGTTCACCAGCAGGTTGCCGCCCGCGGTGACGTTACTGCCCTGATACGTGACGGACGAACGGCTGGTTTTCGCCCGGCTGGAGCTGAATGCGTCGTTGATCTGATTCGCGTTGACGGCAATATCGCCCCACGCGTTCAGCAGCATATCGCCGCCGGAGGCCAGGTTCGCCCCGGTAACGGTGATGTTTTTCCCCGCCTCAAGCGACAGGCCATCCTGCGCGGTAATAGACGCCGTGTTGCCCAGCAGGGTGTCTTTCAGACCGATCTTGCCGTACTTCCCTCCGGCGTTGATATCAATCTGCTCAACCTGGGTCAGGTTGTTGATGCTGCCGTCCAGGCTCTCCAGCGCGACCGTTTTGCCGCTGATGGTTGAGCTGATGTTATTGATATCGCCGATGGCGCTCAGGTTCAGGTCGCCGCCCGCTTTCATCAGGCCGTTGTTGAGGTTGCTGATGCTGTTCTGGCTGTCGAGCGTCAGGCTGTTTTTCGCCAGCAGCGAGCTGCCGCTGTTGGTGATGTCGCCGCCCTTCAGGGTGACGTTGTTACCCGCGATTACGCTGCCGTTATTGACGGTGACGTCCTTCGGCGACAGGTAGAGTTTCGGTACCATCACGGTTTCGCCGTTGACGGTGGCTTTCTCCCACCACAGCAGGCTGTGGTCGAGCGCGGCAATCTGATCGGCGGTCAGCGACACGCCAAACTGCAGGCCCAGCGACTGCTGCGCCGCTGCGGCGTTGTCCATCAGATAGCGCATCTGATCCAGATCGGAGCCGATGCCGTTCAGGTAGCGGTTACCGGTCTGGTTGAGCACCACGTTGGAGACATAGCGGGTGTCGAACGCCGCATCGCCGAGGAAGCGGTAGTCGTAATCCGGGTTCAGGTTGAGGCGGCCGAGCATGTAGGACGAGCCGAGGAACTGCTTCTCGTCGGTAAACGCCAGCCGCGTCTCCTGCGGCGCCGTGGACGACGGTTTGACCCCGAGCATTGCGTTCAGGTCGGCAAACAGGGCGGGATCAAGCTGTCCGAGACCGTTCAGTTTCGGGTTGATGCCGATCAGGTACGGGCTTTTCGGGTTATCGGAGAAGACGAAATAGCCGTTGTTGCCCGACGGCAGCGGGTAAGCGCTGGTATCAACGCGCTGGCCCTGATAATGCCCGACGGCTCCGCCCTGAGCGGTTCTGAGATCGGCGGTGGTGACCCCAGCGTTCGCCAGCGCGCCCAGCTGGCCGAGGTTGGCGTTGCCTTTCTGCGTGGTGCCAATGTTGCTGAGAGGCGTGCCGGACGCGCCGCCGTTTTCCAGCGCGCCGCCGCCGTTAAGCTGCTGCAGCGCACCCTGGAGCTGATCGTTCCACTGCGGCGAGTTCACCGCCACGGTGCCGGTAGCGTTCAGCCCCTGTTTTTGCACGCCGCTGCCGACGCTCTGGTTGCTGAGGGTGTTCAGCGACGGCGTGGAGATGACGTTGCTGACGCCGCCCGCGTTCGCGGTGGTATTGGTGTTGCTGATGTTACTGGTAAAGTTTGCGGTGACGTTACCGCCCGCCTGGATGACGGAACGATATATTGTTCCTCCAGATCCTTCGTCCCGATCATCACCCTGTGCAACATAGTGAATGGGGGTCTTCTTATAAACATCTGCGTCGACCGACGCGGAGGGATTTGCTTTACGATTATATTGCTCACGGTCGGCAACATATGTCCTGTAACGCGTCACCGTACCATCAGTCCATGACTGATTTTGCAGAGTCGTACCAGAAAGGAACATATCTTTCGCGGCAAGCAGTGTACTGGCATTATTTTCCAGTTGCCCCGCCTGAATGACCATCCCCTGGGCTGAACTAATCCGTCCCGCTCCACCATTTGCGGACACAGTTTGTGTCGTTCGTAAAATCGCAATCTCTTTCGCCGGACTGTTTTTCATCGGCATCGGAGTAGCTATATCCCTGCATGTAGGACCAGCTCCATGCCCAGGACTGCCACCGCCGCTGCAGGATTCCATGACGATATAGCCATAATCGGTTCCCGCGATCAGCTCAGAAAGAGGGATATCCGCATAGCCGTCCTTCAACCACTTGACCTGCTCCATCAGGTTTTCGGTTTTGCTGTTAAGCACCACCAGACCATCCCTTTGGTTCAGCAAATGCCCCGTTCTGATCGTAATATCACCATTCTGCGTCTCAATATTCCCCGACGTGTTCACCACCTGGCTGTTCGCATTCCCCGCCGCATCCCGCTGCATCCACAGGTTGTTCCCCGCCATGATGTCGCCGCGCTGGTTGGTGATGCTGTCGGCAAACAGCGCCAGGTTATTCGCCGCATACAGCAGCGCGGTGTTGACGATGGCGCCCGGCGCGCTCAGGGTCAGCGAGCCGCGCGTGCCGGTGAAGCCGTCCACGGTAATATTGCTCCGGCTGGCCACGGTGATGTCACCTCCGCCCTGCACCGAGCCCGCGGCGTTCAGCGCCACGCTGCTGCCGGAGAGCGTGCTCGCGCCGCCGCCGGTGGTGATTTGTCCGTTGTTGCTGAGCTGCCCGCCCGCGTTCAGGTTGACCGCCTGCCCCTGCAGCACGCTGCGGTTATCGATGTCGCCGCCGCTGTTGATGGTCAGGGTTCTTCCTGCCGCCACGGCGGTCCGGCTGGTAAACGCGTTCGTCAGCTGCAGCGTTAAGTCCCCCAGGGACACCAGCTGGCCGGTCAGGTCCAGCCCCCGGCTCTGCAGCCACAGGTTGCCGCCGCTCAGCAGCTTACCGCCCGCGCTCTGGGTTACCTGGTCGGCATTAATGTTCAGCTGCGCGTTGCCGAGCAGTGTGCCGCTGTTGTTCAGCTGGCCGTAGTTAACCGTCAGCTGTCCCGCCTGGGTGGTGCCCTGGCTGGCGAAGCTGGTGCCGGTCAGGGTGGCGCGATCGGCCACCCACGTGCCGCCGTTGAAGGCATTTGCCGCATTGAGTATCAGGTCGGTGGCCTGCAGCCAGCCGGTGCCGGTGAACTGCGGCGTGCCGAGCGTCAGGCGCGCGCCGGAGAGGAATCTGCCGTCGTTACGCGCCTGGGAGGAGGCTGTCACCCGCGTCTCGCCGCCGCCCTGGATCAGGCCGTAGTTAAACAGCGCGGGCGTGGTCAGCGTCAGCGCATCGCGGCTGACGATTTCGCCTCCGCTGTTGTTGGTCAGCGTCCCGCTGAGGGCCAGCGTCGCGCCGTTATCGCCCTGCAGACGTCCGCCGTTGGTGAGCGCCCCGGTGGTGATGCCGAGCGTGCCCCCCTGCATTTTGCCGTCGCTGGTGACGGAGGCCGCCGTGACGTTCAGCGCCCCGCCGGACAGCAGGGTGCCGCCAGACTGCTGGCTGACCGCGCCGGTCTGGCTGAGGGTCAGGCCATTCACGCCGCTGATGGCGCCGCTGTTGCTGAGCGTGCCGCCTGTCAGCGTCAGGTTTTTCGCCGCCCACTGGCCCTGGTTCGCCAGCGTCACGGCCTGCAGCGTCGCCGCACCCAGCGCGGTGATCCTGCTGCCTGCGGTTCCGGTGAGCGTATCGGCCAGCGTCATCTGCAGCGCACCGGCGCTCTGCACCGCGCCGCTGTTGGTGAGCGACCGGGCGTTAAGCAGGATGTTCTGTGCCTGCCAGCTGCCGGCGTTGGTCACCGCGCCGGACGCAATCGTCAGCGCGCCCTGGGTGAGAAGCTTGCCGTCTGCGCCGTTAATCAGCTCCTGCTGCGGCGCGGCCATCGCCATGCGCGCCATCAGCCGCTGCTGCCCCTGAACGGTCAGGCTCTGCAGACCGGTTAAGATGCCCTGGTTGTTAATGCTGTTCTGATGCAGCGCGAGGGAGTTCCCCTGCACGGTGCCGCTGTTTTTAAGCGTGCTGCCGCCGAGCGTCACATCTCCCTCGCTGAGGAGCTGCCCGCGGTTATCCAGCGTCTGTGCGGTGATATCCGTCCTGCCCTGGCTCATCAGCGAGCCGGTTGAGGTCAGCGTGCCGCCGGTCGTGGCCGTCAGCGTTCCCTGGCTGAGCAGAGACCCGCCGTGCGTCCAGTCGCTGGCGCGGATGCCTGCGCCGTTCCCCTGCAGCGTGCCCTGCGTGGTCAGCTGGCCTGCATCCAGCGTCAGCATGCCGCCGGAGAGGGTGCGCGAGGTCGCGCCCGTGGTCAGCGTGGTGCCGGTGAGCGCCAGGCCGTTCGTTCCCTGCATCAGCCCGCCGTTGTTCATATCGCGGGCAGTGAGGGACAGCGTACCGCCCGTGATGCGCCCCGGGTTCGCCAGGGTGTCCGCGGTGAAGGCGGTCGCGCCGCCGCTCTGCAGCAGCCCGGTATTCGTTAACGCCCCGCTGAGCGTGCCGCTGAGTCCCGTCTGCCCGTTCACCGTGCCGCTGTTGGTGAGGGCGGTGCCGGTCATACCCAGCGTGGCGCCCTGCAGCGTACCGGCGTTGGTCAGCTGTCCGCCCGTCAGCGTGAAGCCGCCGCCGGAGAGCCATTTACCGTTCAGCTCGTTGATAAAGCGGTCGGCGGTGGCGTTAACCGCGTTGCTGCCCTGCATCAGGCCGCTGTTGCGCAGCTCAGTACCGCCTGCGGTCAGCGTTTTGCCCGCCACCGTGCCGCTGCTGGTCAGCGTCGTCGCGTTAAGCGTGGCATCTTCGGTGGCCACGATGTTCCCGGTACTGGTCAGGGCATTGCTCAGGCCCAAATCCAGGCTCTGCGCCTGAATATCGCCCCGGTTCGTCAGGTCGCTGCCCCGCAGGGTGAACCCGCCGTTCACCAGCAGCAGACCGGCGTTATCGAGCGTGTCGAGGGATACGTCCAGAGAACTGCCGCTCACCAGCTGCCCGGTGGCGCCGTTGCTCAGCGCGCGGGTGGTCAGCGCCAGCGTGTCGTTGCCCTGAAGAATGCCGGTGTTGTTCAGCTGCGCGGCCTTCACCGTGAGCGCTTTCCCGGCCAGCTGGCCGTCGTTGAACAGCTGCGCCGCCGTCAGCGTGAACAGGTTCTGGCTGAGCAGGGCGCCCGTGTTATCCAGCCTGCCGGTCGTGGAAAGCGTCATGGCGTCCAGCGTCTGAATGCTGCCCTGGTTATTCAGGCTCCCGGCCTCAAGCGTCGCGCTGCGCCCCTGAAGGCTGCCCGCGTTGCTGAGGGTTTGTCCGCTCAGGGTCAGGGTATCGCCGCCCGTCACCTGCCCCTGAGCGTGGTTCGTGAAGGTGTTCCCGGACCAGGCCAGCGTGCTGCTCCCCTGAAGCAGACCGCTGTTCTGCAGGTCGCCCCGCAGGGTCAGCACTTTTGCCAGCAGCTGGCCCCGGTTATCGGTCCTGCCGGCCTGGACGTCCGCCGCCTGCTGGCTGAGCACCTTGCCGCTGCTGGTCAGCGTGCCGGTCACCGCCGCCGTCACGCCAGCTTCCCCCAGCGCATTACCGGTGTTGTTCCACTCGCCGGTGGCCAGGTTCAGGGTATTGCCCTGCAGCAGCCCGGCGTTGTTCAGGGTGGTGTGGTGCAGGTCGAGCGCGCCGCCGGAGAGCAGCATGCCCGCCTGCTGGTTGCTGAGCTGTGCCCCGGTCGCCGTCAGGGAATGTGTCCCCTGCAGCGTGCCGCCGTTGGTCAACGACGCGCTGTTAAACTGCGCGTCGGTACCGGCCATCAGTCCGCTGTTCGTCAGGCTGGCGGTGGTCAGCGTCAGGCCGTCCCGGGCAATTACCCGCCCGCCGGCATCGTTGCTGGCCTGTCGGGTCAGGTTCAGCAGCAGCGCGGTGGCGCTGAGCTCGCCGCTATTGGCCAGCGTGTCGCCGTTAAGCGTCAGCGTTCCGCTGCTGCGCAGCGCGCCACGGTTAGTGAGGTCTGTCACGCCGAGCGTCAGCGCCGAGTCCCCCTCAACGGTGCCCTGGTTTTGCAGGCTGTCCGCCGTGATGTGCAGGTCGCTGGCCGCAATATTGCCCGCGTTAGCAAACGCAGTGCCGTTCAGGGTGAGCCGGTCGTCCGCCAGCAGGCGTCCGGTATCGGCGTTGGTCAGGCTGAGGTAGTCGCTGCTCAGGCTGACGCCGTTGATTTCGCCCTGGTTTGTCAGCGTGTCGCCTTTCATGCGCAGCGTGCCGTCGGTGGTGATAAGCCCGCTGTTAGCCAGCACCGGAACGTTCAGCGTTAAATCCTGCGTGCTGTAGACCGACCCGCCCGCGAGGTTCGTGAGTGACCCGGTCTTCAGGCCGAGCAGGGTGGTCCCCTGCAGCAGTCCACTGTTCTCCACCGAGGCAGCGTCCAGCGCCAGCGTACCGGCAACCAGCGTACCGCTGCTGGTGATGCGCCCGGGGGCCGTCAGGGTCATGCGGTCCGCTTTTGCGACGCCGGACTGGAGGATGTTCTGTCCGCTGAGCGCGATGGCGCTGGCGGTAAGCTCTCCGCCGCTGGTCAGGTCGCCGGTCGCGTTAAAACTCAGCGTGTCACCGGTGGATTTCCCGGCGTGCGCAATCGTGCCCGCCGTCACCGACAGGGCCCCCTTCGCCGCCTGCGTGCCGTTCAGCGCGGCATTCTGCGCCTGCAGAGAGAGCCCCTGCCCGCTCTGCAGATGCGCATCCTGGCCGGTGGTCAGGTCGCCGGTGCTGACGGTTAATGCCCCCGCCGCGTCCGTCTGCCCGTTCAGGCTGGCGCTGCGGGTCGCGGTAATCTGAACATTGCCCTGGCTGGTGGTGCGGGACGCCTCACCGCTGGTCAGGGTGCCGGCCTGCGCCGTCAGCGCCGTCGCGCCGGACAGGGTGCCGTTCTGTTCAAGCGCGTCTGCCGTCACGCTCATCGCCCCGTCAGCCAGCAGGCTGCCGCTGTTACGCAGGGTCTGCTGCGCCGTGACGTTTGCATTGCCCTTCGCGCTCAGCGTGCCCCGCTGCTCCAGGTTACCGGCGCTTAGCGCCAGGTTACCGGCGCTCTGCAGGGTACCGCTGTTAGTGACCGTCTGCCCCTTCAGGGTGACGTCGTTACCCTGCACCGTGCCGCCGTTTGTCAGCTCTCCTGCATTCACGTCAAGGTGGCCTTTCGCTGCCAGCTGGCCGCTGTTGGACACCCTGTTGCCGGAGAGGGCAATGTCGCGCCCCGCATTCACCTGCCCCTGATTACTGACGGCGCTGCCCGTCAGGCGGACATCGCCCGTGGCATCGGCCCGGCTCTGGCCGTCCATCACCAGCTGTCCGCCGCTCAGGGCCAGACTCTCCCCTGCCGAGACCGCACTGCCCGTGGATGACAGCGTGCCGCCGCTGCTGAGGGTCGCGCGGGTATCGCTACCGCTGCGGGTATTCGTCAGCGTGATATCCTTCCCGGCCGCCACGCTGAGCGCGCCCTTGCTGGTGACGCTGCCGCCGCGCTGCGTCAGGCTGCCGCCGGTGGACAGCGTGGTGTCGGCCTGACCCGTCAGCGTCGCATCCGAAAGCACCATTCCCTGACTGCTCGTGACGGTCAGCGCCCCGCCCTGTGCCGACACGCCGCCGCCGTTGACGGTCAGGGTATCTTTACTGTCCAGCGTCGCCGCGCCGCGGGAGACCAGGGAGGTATTGCTGAGCGTCATCCCCTGCCCGCTGCTCACCGCAAGCGCGCCCGCGCTGTTCGTCCCGCCGCCCGTCGTCTGCACTTTCCCCGCAGCGGAAAGGCGCATATCGCCCTGGCTGGCGAGCGTGCTGTTATTGAGTTCCACATCCTGCGAGCTGGTCACATTCAGCGCGCCCCCGGCCTGATGGCTGCCGTTGAGGACCACTCCCGCGCCATTCGCGGTAATCGAGCCGCTGGCCAGGCTGTTCGTGACCGTCAGTTTCCCGCCCGCGTCCAGCTGAATATCGCCCTGGCGCGCGGTGAGGTTGCCGAGGTTCACCCCCACGCCCGTCTCGCTGGAGACCAGGCGGATGCGGTTGGCATACATCCCGCCGAGCGCGCCGGTATCCACGGCCACCACGGGCGCGGCGCCCTCACCGGCAATCGGCCTGACGCTGCCGTCTGCGCCCACGCGGTTCGCCCCTGCCGTTACCGTCAGGTCGTTCGCATGTATCGCGGCGTTCACTTCCGTCGCGCGCGCAATGATCGACAGCGCGTCGCTCTTGCTGGCATCCAGCCCCTGGCCTTCAACCGTGATGGCACCTTTCGTCACCTCCAGCGCCTGCAGGTTACCGCTGGCGTCGAACTGCGGTTTCCCCGTGGTCAGGGTGACGTTCGGGGTGTTGATAAATCCGCACCCGTTACAGGTAATGCCGTACGGGTTGGCCACCATGACGTTTGCTGCTTTACCGGCAACTTCCGTGTAGCCCTGTAACTGCGAGCGGCTGGCGCCCGTGACTTCGTTGATAATGCCTTTCGCTTCCCGCCCGGCCTGCAGGTTGGGGTTGTTCTGGATAAGCCCGCCCAGCTGGGTCCGGGTTAAACGGTCCGTGCCGTTATTGAGGATAAGCCCCTCTTTGCCGACGTTATACTCACCGAACTGGTTATGCGAGATACCCGCCCCGTTGGGCGTGGCGATGTTGACGACCGGCACCCCGTTCCCCGCCCGATCGACCGAAGTCTGCCCGGTCGGCGTCAGCGCCGCCGCGACGGCAGGAGCCATCGGCTGCCAGACCATTAAGCCGCAGACAATCCAGCTGATCAGACGCTGCGAGAAACGAACGGGTGGGTGACGGGTATCCATAGTCGTAGAGTCTCTTAAAGCATGAAGGCAATGCGCCAGTTAACGCTCACATGATCCGGGCCGAGCCAGTCGGGGTAGTGCAGGGGCGTGCCGACCGAAATCTGGCTGCTGTACCAGCGCCCTGCGCTGCTCAGCCCCACCGAGCCTCCCCATAACGTGCCGGAGGCAAAGCGGTCCTGACGGTCTTTTTCCAGCCAGCCACCGTCAACGGCGACCGTTGCGCTCACCGCGCCAATCACAGGAAGGGTGAAGAGGGAGTACCCCAGCTCGTTACGCCAGTAGCCGCCGTTATCCCCGGACAGGTACTGCTCTTTAAAACCGCGCACGGAGCTTTCGCCGCCGAGCGTCAGGCGCTCGGAGCCGTACAGCCGATCGGGCGACCACTGGCCATAGGCGCTGGTCAGCCACCAGGCATTACGGGTAATCGGCCGCTGGAAGCTGGCGTTCAGACTCCATTTGCGGAATTCCGCGCGCGGCACATCCCCGGACTTATCTTCGTCGGTTTCGGCATTGAACCACGGCATGCCGTGGCTCCAGGTCGGGTTGAAGGTCGCCACGCCGCCCAGCATTTTTTGCGTGTGCGTAATGCCCAGAATCAGGCTGGAGAGGTTGCGCGTGCTGCTCTGAAGCGGCGCGTCGTTGAGCCAGTTGCGGCTGGAGCGCTGAACCACGCCAGCCGCAATGCCGGTTTTCACCTCCCCGTTGCGGAAGACCACCCAGGACGCGTTAACGCGGTGGGTTCTGGTATCGCCCGTGGAGAGCCAGTTGAATCCCTGGTTATTGATGGTGGTCCGGTAGTTACTCCAGGCGTAGCTGTAGTCCAGTAATCCGTAGCCAAACGGCACGCTGACGCCCGCCTGGAAATTCTGCGCATCGTACGCGCTGGCAAAATCGCTGCTGCGCCCGCCGCTGACAAACCATTTATCCGCCAGCCCCAGCATATTATTGGCGGTGAGCACGCCACTCAGCTGATCTTCCCCGGTACTCTTCTGCCCGCTATTATCCAGGCTTACGGATGCACTTAAGGGAAATTCCGGTTTTGCCGTGAGATTAACGATGGAATATCCGGCCTGCGTCCCCGGAAGAATTTCAATCTGAACCGGGTCGGTACGCAAACGGTTAATTTGCTCCATGCCCTGTTCGATGTCGCGTAAATTAAGAATGCCGCCCACCCGTCCCGGAAACGCCATTTTCAGCATGCGCGGCGTTTCGCCTTCCAGACGGATCGCTTCCAGCCGACCTTCCAGCACAACAATATTCAGCTGGCCGCCGGAGAGATCCTGCTCGGTAAGAAAAGCGCGGCTGGTGATATATCCCCGGCTGATATACCAGTCAGAAATATGGGCGAGAAGTTCCGTTATTTTCGCCATATCCAGACAGCGGCCCTGCCACGGCGCGACAAGGGTCTGCCGGGTTTTCGGGGAGATTAAGGTCGCACCGGAAAGGGTAATGGTATGAATGGTGAAACAGGGCCCGGAGCCGGTAACAGGCAGCGGTCTGGCAGGCGCGGGGCGAGGAATGCTCCGCTCCAGCTCTTCACGCTGTTGCTGGTTCTGTAATAAAAGCTGCTGCTGTTGCTGTTGAATGGAATCGCGATCGGCTGGCGACAGCGGCGCAGCATTGGCGCGCGCTAAAAAAAAGACAGCCAATAAGATAGCAGCAGCATAATTTACTAACGAAATTATTCTATTTTTTATTTTGGAGCTATTCATCCATGCCACAAAAACGTCCGCAATGATTATTTTTGTAATATAAGAGCATTCTTAAGGCGAGTATATCTAATTTGCATTAGGGCACCTAAAATTAATAGTTCTTTCAGAAAAGTGAAAAGGATATTAAGAGAAAATAAGAAATTGTTTAACTCACTCTTAAATCTTGAGTTAGCCGTAATACATTAGGCATGAAGCCGAAACGTTTTTCGCCATTCTGCGGGGCTCACCCCAAAACGTGCTTTAAACTGTTGTCGCCAGGTGACGGCGGAATTAAATCCCACCAGCTCGGCCACGCGCTCAATCGGCATATTTCCGGCTTCAAGCAGGATCTGGCTGCGCCGCAGGCGTTCGGCGGTAAGCCAGTCGGCGACGCTCAATCCCGTGGCTTTAATAAAATGACGGGTCAGGGTGCGGCGGCTCATCGAAACCACCTCCGCCAGGGAGTCCAGGCTATGCGGTTCGGTGATATGCTGCTGCAGGTAGTCAATCAGGCAGTTAATGCGTCCGTCGCGGGTATCTTTGGGTACCGGCTGGGCGATGAACTGCGCCTGCCCGCCCTCGCGGTGGGGCGGAACAATCATCCGGCGGGCAATCTGGTTAGCAACCACGCTGCCAAAGCGCTGGCGAATGATATACAGGCAGCAGTCCAGTGCAGCGGCAGTACCGGCAGAGGTAATGATATTGCCGTCATCCACGTAAAGGGCATTAATATCCAGCTGGACGTTCGGGAAGAGCGACTGAAACTGACGTTCGAACTCCCAGTGGGTGGCCGCACGTTTGCCGTCGAGGATCCCCGCCCAGGCCAGCACAAACGATCCCAGACACAGCCCGACGATTTCTGCACCGTGGTCTCTCGCCTGCACCAGGCTGTCGAGCAGCACCTGCGGCGGGCGTTCCAGAACGTGCTGCCAGTAGGGAACGACAACAATATCGGCCTGCCCAATGGCGGTAAAATCCTGCGTGGCGTTGAGAGCAAATCCGTCTTTTGAGGTAAGGAACCCCGGCGTTTCGGCGCAAATCGTTACGTTAAAGCGCTTTTCGCCGGAGACCGAGTCGCCAAACAGAATGCAGGGAACGGAGTAGTGAAACGGGCTGAACCCGTCTACCGCGACAATCGCGACGTTGATTAGCGACATCTGTCTCTCCTTTCCCTTTAACGCACTCAGAATATAACGGTTTCGCCATCCTGGGGAATGCTCACTGCGTCACTCACCTGATTAGCTTCAACGTACTCACGCAGCGCGCTGCGGGTCAACAGGCAGTGGTTAATGGCCTCCATATGGCTCGCCACAATGTTGGCCTGCGGCAGCAGGAAATGAACGTTAAGCACGTCCTCCTGCCCCATAATAATGGGCCCAAAACCAATGACGTGGGCATAGCCGGCGTTCAGTACCACCACGTCCGGCTGGTGTTTTTGCAGATCGGCCGCTACCTCGTCACGCCAGACGGTATCCCCTGCAATATAGAGCGTCTTCTCATCAGGATGACGCAGCACCACGCCACAGGCCTCGCCCAGCCGTTCCGCCAGCTCCGGCACGGCATAAGCGCGATCGGTCCCGTGCTGGCCGCCGCGGGTTTTCGTAATCTGAATATCGCCGAAGGTGGTCGCGTCGGTCATGACCGTCAGGTTGCTAAATCCCTGACTGCGCAGCAGCGCGGCGTCACGGTCGTTTTGCACGTAAATCGGTTTGTCTTTGGCGATCAGCTCCGCCGCGGCGCGATCCCAGTGATCGTCATGGGTATGGGTGACGATCACCGCGTCGGCGTCCAGCAGCGTGTTGACGTCAACGGGGAGTTCAACCGTCGGGTTACGGCGTTCGGCATACGCCGTGCCGGGGAAGCCCGGATAAGCACCCTTTGGGGCCAGCATCGGGTCGATCAAAAGACGTTTTCCGGCGTATGAAATCAGCTGGGTGGCGTTGCGAATGTGGGTAATGTTCATGGGCTATCCTCCTGTTGGTGTGATAAGGAGGATAGCCAGCCGTCGCAATTGACGCTGTGGGCTAAAGGGCGATTACCGATGGAATCGGGCCAAGATAAGCAACCCGTTTTCTGTCACATCGTTTACCAGCCCGGCACTGCCCCGCCGTTAAAGATCGTCTCAGCCGCTTTTGCCACTTCAGGTGACTGATACGACTCGATAAACGCCTTCACATTCTCCGCGTCCTTGTTGTCTTCGCGCGTCACCACGATGTTCACGTACGGCGAGTTTTTGTCTTCAATAAAGACGCTGTCATGCACCGGTGACAGCCCGGTTTGCTGGATATAGGTGGTACTGATGATGGCGACATCCACTTTCGGGTCGTCCAGCACGCGCGGCAGCTGCGCCCCTTCCAGCTCCATAATTTTCAGCTGCTTGGGGTTGGTGGTAATATCCAGCGCCGTGGGCAGCAGCCCGGTGTCCGGCTTCAGGGTAATAAGTTTCTCTTTTTGCAACAGCAACAGCGCGCGGCCAAGGTTGGTCGGGTCGTTTGGAATGGCAATGGTTGCCCCGTCCTTCAGGTCAGACACGGATTTGATTTTGCGGGAATAGCCGGCCATCGGGAAAACAAAGGTGTTCGCCACGGCCACCAGCTTGTAGCCATGCGCCTTGTTATCTTCTTCAAGGAACGGGCGATGCTGGAAGACGTTGGCATCCAGTTCCCCCTGGTTGGTGGCATCGTTAGGCAACAGCGAGCCGCTGAAGCCCACCAGCTCCACGTCCAGGCCATATTTCTCTTTTGCCACCTTTTTGGCGACTTCCGCCACGTCCTGTTCAGCGCCGTTGATGACGCCGACTTTAATGTGTTTGGCATCGCTGCCACTTTGATCGCACCCTGCCAGCAGCAGGCCAGCCAGTACCAGAGCACCCAATCGACGTTTCACAAGACAGTTCCTTTTGCTGAATGTTGTAGTGACTATATCGACAACGAGGCGGGGAAATAAAAACCGAAAAAGAATCAATAAGAAGGATAAGTTATATGCGGGTATGGCCGGGCGGCGCTGCGCCTACCCGGCCTACAGATTAAGGGCTTAAAGGGCTTTCGCCAGGTAATGCCGCTGCATGCCCGGATAAGGATAATCCTGCAAAGACATCTGCAGCTGGTACCCCTGTTTTTCATAGAACGGACGCGCCTGGAAGCTGGCGGTATCCACCAGCGCGTGCTTGCAGCCTTTGCGTCTGGCTTCATCTTCCGCCGTTTTGATGAGCTGGCTGCCCACGCCGGATCCGCGTACGGCATCGCTCACCCAGAGAAAGTCGATATTCAGCCAGTCGCCTTTGCGCACCCCAATGAGCCCGCCGAGCATGGTGCCGATGTCGTCCCGCACGTAAACGCCAATATCCCCGCTGAATGTGGAGAGATCCAGAAACTGCGCATTGTAGGCTCTCAGGCCGGTGAGTAACTCTTCTTTTTCCTGCGCCGTAACCGCATGAGTAATGCTCAGGTGCATATTTTTTCTCCTTGTTATCTGTGCCGTTTCACTATCTCACACACGCAACGTAGAGAAAATTCATACTTTCGGCTGGCGTCGCTACACTGAATGTAACGATATATTTCATGGGAAGCCTGTGACGTCAAAAGGGGGTTGTTGATGAAAGCTGCACACCTTGTCTGCCTGCTGGTTTGTCTGCTGTTCGCCGCGTTTGTCCATGCTCAGGAAAAGGACGATCCGGCGAAAGAGGCGCAGATTAAGCAACAGGTCCTGAAAGATATTAAGAAAACCTGTACGCCACAGAAAAAGCAGAGCGATAAGGCCTGGCAGGCGATGATTTTGTCGTCAGAGGCCAATCAGCTGCTGATCAAAAATGCCGTTACCGCCGTGAAGCGTGACAACCTGGACGCCTACTGGGCGGCGATTGGTCAGGTGGATTGTATGGAAGATTACTGAGGGCTGGAAACGTGCTTCTCGCCGGGTGGCGGCTGCGCCTTTCCCGGCCAACACAACATGTTTAACGCTTACGCACGTCTGGAATGATCAAATCCCCGCGCAGCACATACGAACCCAGCATCTGCGTTTTCTCCGTCAGCCAGCTCACGATACGCGCCGCCATGGCATCCATAGAATATTCAATCGCCGGGATCACCGGAATACCCGGCAGGTGCAGCGATCCGGCCAGGCTAAAGACCATAATGTCGTCCGGCACGGATTTATTAAACGCCTGCAGCTGCGGGATCACCCGCTGGGCTTCCTGCTCGTCCGCCACCAGCAGCGCGTTGAAGTTCAGCGTGCTGGCGTTATTCAGCAGCTCCTGTAGCGCAACGGACGACGAGGTCGCGTCCATGAACACAAGGTTGCGATTAAAGGGCAGGAAATTTTTCTCCAGCGCGTGCTTGTAGCCGAGCAGCACCTGGTCAGCAAAACCGCTGCCGTGCGGATGGATCAGGGCAATCTGGCGTCGCCCCTGGCTGGTCAGGTAGTTACAGGCGGTTTCGGCGGCAAAGGCGTGATCGAACTGGATGCTGTTGGAATTATCAGACTCCATGCAGTCCACCAGAATGACGTTGTCCATGTCGACGTCCAGCGGGAAACGCGCGCCAATCACCAGGATGTCATCGCAAAGCCCGCAGGAGAGTTCCTCAAGAGCGTGCATCACTTCCGCTTTGCTGTGCGCGAAACGCAGCAGCAGGTGTTTTTGATGCTGGCTGAGCTGTTTTTCCAGCGCGTAGAGATAACCGGTGGTCTGGTTAATGTTTTCCTGGGCGCAAATCACCCCGATACAGCCCGTAGACTGGCTCAGCAGCGACTGGGCAATCACATTAGGCCGGTAGTTAAGCTCATCCACTGCCTTCAGAACGGCCTGACGGCTGGCTTCCTTTACGCCACGCGACCCACTCAACACTCGCGATACCGTGGCTTTAGACACCCCGGCAAGACGTGATACATCATTGATTGTCGACATCTCTTTCCCCTGGCAGGCTTACCTCGCGCCTGCAAATTCCATGACCGCTTCGGCTCACATTATAGCCAGAGCGGAGTATATCCGTTTCCGTTTTCCATGGAAACCGATTTTCCGTTTCCACTCCAAATGATGTCAAAACAGCCAAATTATGTGACCTGCATCCGGTTAATTAGCCTCATAAGTATTGGATCTTGATGGTTGTCACAGTTCTGTCTTTTATGAATGGAAACCGGTTTCCGTATCATGTCCAATCATCCTCGCAATAACTTTTTACATTTAGAGGATGGTTGTCGATGTTCAAGATTATGCTGTGCTGCTCTGCCGGGATGTCCACCAGCCTGTTGGTCAGCAAAATGGTCGATGTCGCGAAAGAACGTGGTTTGTCGGTGAAGATTGATGCGTACGGTGTTTCCGAATTTGATACGCAGTTTCCGCAATACCAGGTGGTACTTCTCGGACCGCAAGTGAAATACATGTTACAGACACTCTCAGACAAGGCGGCGACGCATGGCATTCCGGTGCAGCCCATCGACATGATGGACTACGGCATGCAGCGTGGCGATAAAGTACTGGACTTTGCTCTGTCGCTCATCGAAGCGGCACACTAAAAGGTGTTCACATGAGTTCGTTATATCAATCCATGGTTGCGGTGATTGAGCAGTCAATTACCCCGCTGGCAGCGAAGCTCGGTCAGCAAAAGTACGTGATTGCCATCCGCGACGGCTTTACCGCCGCGCTGCCGTTTATGATCATCGGCTCGTTTATGCTGGTGTTCATCTTCCCGCCGTTCTCGGCGGATACCACCAACAGCTTCGCCCGCGGCTGGCTGGATTTTTCCCAAACCTACCGCGAACAGCTGATGCTGCCGTTTAACCTCAGCATGGGCGTGATGACCTTCTTCATCTCGGTAGGGATTGGGGCGAGCCTGGGGCGTCAGTTTAACCTCGACCCGGTGATGTCCGGCCTGCTGGCCTTTATGGCCTTCCTGCTGGTCGCCGCGCCGTATGCCGACGGCAAAATCTCAACCCAGTACCTCTCCGGCCAGGGCATCTTCACCGCGCTGATCGCCGCCATTTACTCAACCCGCGTGTACGCCTGGCTGAAGCAGAACAACGTCACCATCCGCCTGCCAAAGGAAGTGCCCACCGGCGTGGCGCGTTCGTTTGAGATCCTGATCCCGGTGATGGTGGTGATCGGCACGCTGCACCCGCTGAACCTGTTCATTGAAGCGCAGACCGGGATGATTATCCCGCAGGCGATCATGCACCTGCTGGAGCCGCTGGTGTCCGCGTCTGACTCCCTGCCCGCCATTCTGCTCTCCGTGCTGCTGTGCCAGATCTTCTGGTTCGCGGGTATCCACGGCTCGCTGATTGTTACCGGCATCATGAACCCGTTCTGGATGGCGAACCTCTCGGCAAACCAGGCGGCACTGGCCGCAGGCGCGGCGCTGCCGCACGTTTATCTGCAAGGTTTCTGGGATCACTACCTGCTGATTGGCGGCGTCGGTTCCACCCTGCCGCTGGCCTTCCTGCTGCTGCGCAGCCGCGTTACCCACCTGCGCACCATCGGCAAAATGGGCGTGGTGCCAAGCTTCTTTAACATCAACGAGCCGATTCTGTTCGGCGCGCCGATCATCATGAACCCGATGCTGTTTATCCCGTTCGTGTTCGTTCCGCTGGTCAACGCCTGCCTGGCGTACGGCGCCACGAAGCTCGGCTGGCTGGCACAGGTGGTCTCGTTAACCCCGTGGACTACGCCCGCGCCGATTGGCGCCTCGTGGGCGGCGAACTGGGCGCTGAGCCCGGTGGTGATGTGCCTCGTCTGCATGGTGATGTCGGCGCTGATGTACCTGCCGTTCCTGCGCGCCTATGAGCGTACGCTGATTAAAAACGAAGAGCAGAAAGCCCAGGCTGCAGCCGTGGGTGCCGCTGAAGCCACAAGTAATTAAGTCAAAGAGGAAGGGTCATGAAATACGCATTTCCCGATAACTTCTGGTGGGGCAGCGCAAGCTCCGCTCTCCAGACGGAAGGGACACGAGAGGGTGAAACCACGTGGGACTACTGGTTTGCCCGCGAGCCGAACCGTTTTCACAACGGCGTGGGGCCGCAGCACACCTCCACGTTTTATCAGCACTGGAAAACGGACATTCAGCTGTTAAAACAGCTGAACCACAACAGCTTTCGTACCTCGATTAGCTGGGCGCGCCTGATCCCCGACGGTATCGGTGAAGTGAACCCGGACGCGGTCGATTTTTATAATCAGGTCATTGATGAGCTGAATGAACAGGGCATCACGCCGTTTATCACCCTGTTCCATTTCGACATGCCGATGGCGATGCAGGAAATTGGCGGCTGGGAAAACCGTGACGTAGTGGACGCGTACGCCCGCTATGCGCAGATTTGCTTCGAGCTGTTCGGCGACCGCGTGCTGCACTGGTTTACCTTCAACGAGCCGATCGTGCCGGTGGAAGGCGGTTATCTGTACGACTTCCACTACCCCAACGTAGTGGATTTCCGCCGGGCGGCCACCGTTGCTTATCACACGGTGCTGGCCCATGCGAAGGCGGTTCAGGCCTACCGCGCCGGGCACTACGCGGGGGAGATCGGCATCGTGTTGAACCTGACGCCGTCGTATCCGCGTTCGCAGAACCCGGCAGACGTGAAGGCGGCGCACGTTGCGGATCTGATGTTTAACCGCAGCTTCCTCGACCCGGTCCTGCGCGGCGAATACCCGGCCGATCTGGTGGCGCTGCTGAAATCTTACGACCAGCTGCCCGCCTGCAAGCCGGAAGACGGTTTCCTGATTGCGGAAGGGAAAATCGACCTGCTCGGCATTAACTACTATCAGCCGCGTCGCGTGAAGTGTCGCGACAGCGCGGTGAACCCGCAGTCGCCGTTTATGCCGGAATGGTTCTTTGATAGCTACGAGATGCCGGGCCGCAAGATGAACCCCTACCGCGGCTGGGAAATCTACGCGCCGGGTATTTACGATATTCTGATTAACCTGCGCGACAATTACGGCAACCCCCGCTGCTTTATTTCTGAAAACGGCATGGGCGTCGAAAACGAGCAACGTTTTATTGAAAATGGCCAGATTAACGATCAATACCGCATTGATTTTATATCTGAGCATTTAACGTGGCTGCATAAAGGCATAAGCGAAGAGTGTAATTGTCTTGGCTACCATATGTGGACATTTATTGATAACTGGTCGTGGTGTAATGCCTATAAAAATCGCTACGGATTTATCCAGCTCGATTTGGAGACGCAGCAGCGCACCATTAAGAAAAGCGGGGAGTGGTTTGCCGCCACCGCCTTAAATAATAGCTTTGATAAAGAGTAATGATGATGATCGCACTAGAAGAAGCCGTAATGGAAATTATCGTCAACGCCGGGCAGTCCCGCAGCCTGTGCTTTGAAGCGCTGCACGCGGCGCGCCATGGCAACATTGACGAAGCCAAAAGCCTGCTGCGCGAAGCCGACGGCTACGCGCGTCAGGCGCACAAGATGCAGACCAAACTGATTGAGCAGGACGCGGGCGAAGCCCGCCAGCCGATGACCTTAATTATGGTGCACGCGCAGGATCATTTAATGAACTCCTTATTAGCGCGTGAATTATCCGAAGAAATTATTCATTTATATCAGAGATAGTCTATGGCGAAATAAATTACTGTAATACCTCTGTACCTAAAACTAGAAATCCACTTGTTCTGATGATAGCGACATATTCTGTCAGATCGGAGCGGGATGGTTATTGTCTGAATAAAATTAAACTATATTGAGATAACCATGAATACGATTAAAAAACTTCCATTAACCATGGCGGTTATCGCCGCGCTTTGCCCAATTTCCGTGCTCGCCCAGGAATTCACGCAGGAGCAAATCGACGCCATTGTGGCGAAAGCGGTGGATAAAGCCCTGGCCGAACGTCAGGCCAAAATGGATGCCGCCGTCGCGAAAAAAGCGGACGTGGTGACCGAGCCGCAGAGCGCGGCGCAATCCCCGGACATGGCGATTCCGTTCGGGATTAAATTTACCGGCTACGCCCGCTATGGCGCGCACTTCCAGGCCGCCGATCAGAAATATGTGGCGGTCGATGGCTCCTACAACGGCGCGTCCGCAATTGGTCGTCTGGGTAACGAAGGCAACGGCGGCGAGTTCCAGCTCTCTAAAGCCTTCAAAGGCGAAAACGGCGCCATCTGGGACATCAACGTGATGATCGACCACTGGGGCGACGAAGTTAACCTGAAAAAGGCCTACGCGGGGGTGACCAATATTATGGCCTCCAACCCGAATGCCTATTTCTGGGCCGGTCGCGACTTCCACCAGCGTCCGCAGCAGGGCATCAACGATTACTTCTGGATGAACCACGACGGCCAGGGCGCCGGGGTGAAGAACTTCGATATCGGCGGCGTGCAGTTTGACGTCGCTGCCGTGGCGGCAGTGGAATCCTGTAGCCCGGAAGTGATGGAAGACGAAGCGAACCCGTCACGCATCACCTGTACCGGCGGGTCCGGCACGGGCGACAAAGGTAACTACGCGGCCACCTCTAAAATCCACGGTATGAAGCTCGGTCCGCTGGATCTGGAGCTGTACGCCAACTACGGCTTTGATTCAAAAGCGGTGGAGAGCGATGAGCGTCTGAACGCCTGGCAGGGCGGCGTGGTGCTGAGCCACACCAACGACAGCGGCGTGAACAAGGTGATTGCCCGCTACTCCGATAACTCGGACAACAGCGTGTTCAATAAAACCGAAGACCTGACCACGGTCTACGCCAGCTTCGAAGGGCTGTACAAATTCACCCAGGCCACGCAGGTGGAGTACATCCTCGCCTTCCACGACTACGACAACAGCCGTGATAAGACCGACAACCGTAAGAACTACAACGCCATCGTGCGTCCGATGCACTGGTGGAACGACGTTCACTCCACCTGGCTGGAAGCGGGCTGGCAGCACGTGGATTACGACAACGGCGGCGATAATAAGGGCTGGAAGCTGACCCTGTCGCAGAACATGTCTATCGCCATGGGGCCAGAGTTCCGTCCGATGCTGCGCTTCTACGTGACCGGCGGCAAGGTGGATAACGCACGCACCGCGCGCGTGAATAACACCAAAGACGAGACGCTCGACGACTTCAACGTCGGCGCGATGTGGGAGGCGTGGTTCTAGTAGAGCGCCGTTTGTTTCGCCCGGCGGCGCTGCGCTTGCACGGGCCTACAAGGTTTTGTAGGCCGGGTAAGCGTAGCGCCACCCGGCAAGATCCCATGTTATGCTACAAAAAAACAAACATAACAGGGGAGAAAATGGGTTCCACACGTAAAGGGATGCTGAACGTCCTGATCGCCGCCGTTTTATGGGGCAGTTCCGGCGTTTGCGCGCAGTACATCATGGAGAAAAGCCACATTTCTTCGCCTTACCTGACCATGGTTCGCCTTCTGTTTACCGGCGTGATCCTCCTGACGCTCTCCTTCGTTCACGGCGACAAGATTTTCTCGGTCATCAAACATCGCAAAGACGCCCTCAGCCTGCTGATATTCTCACTTGTCGGCGCGCTCACCGTGCAGCTCACCTTCCTGCTGACGATTGAAAAATCCAACGCAGCGACCGCTACCGTGCTGCAGTTTCTGTCACCGACCATCATTGTGGCGTGGTTTGCCCTGGCGCGGAAAAAGCGTCCCGGCGTGTTTGTGCTGTCGGCCATCATGACGTCGCTTGTTGGCACCTTCCTGTTGGTGACCCACGGCGACCCAACCTCGCTCTCCATCTCGCCTGCCGCACTGTTCTTCGGCATCGCCTCGGCGTTTGCCGCCGCGTTTTACACCACCTATCCGTCAACGCTGATTGCCCGCTACGGCACATTGCCGATTGTCGGCTGGAGTATGTTAATTGCCGGGTTAATGCTGACGCCGTTCTACGCCGGACGCGGGACGACCTTCGTAATTGACGGCAGCCTGCTGCTGGCGTTTTTCTACCTGGTGGTGATTGGCACGGCGCTGACGTTCAGTCTGTACCTGAAAGGCGCACAGATGATCGGCGGGCCGAAGGCGAGCATTCTGAGCTGCGCCGAACCGCTGAGCAGCGCGTTGCTGTCGGTGATGTTGCTGGGTGTGGCGTTCACCCTGCCGGACTGGCTGGGAACGCTGCTGATTGTGTCGTCGGTGGTGCTGATTTCGATGGATTCGCGTAGAAGGGTTAAGGCATCGGCGTAGCCTGATGCCCTCACCCCAACCCTCTCCCACGGGAGAGGGAGAAAAACACTACTTCGCTTTAACCTTCCCTGCCACCAGCAGCGCCGTCAGCAGCATCAGCGTACCGGAAATCACCAGCGGTGACGTCAGCCCCAGATGGTCGAGCGCCACGCCGCCAATGGCCGCGCCGCAGGTGTTTGCCAGCTGGATCACCGCCACCTGAATCGACCCGGCTTTTTCCGCCTGATCGGCAAGCGAGCGGGTGATCCACGTCGACCAGCCCACCGGCACCAGCGCGAAGGCAAAGCCCCAGATAATCGCAATCGCCGACGCGACCCACTTATCGCTGCCCCACAGCACCAGCACCGTGGCGCTCACTGCCAGCACCAGCGGCGCACCCGCCAGCGCCACCTTCAGGGAGCGCTTCAGGAACTGTGACGACAGCGACGTGCCGACAAAGCTGGCGATACCGAAGCTCAGGAGCACCAGCGTCAGGCCGTCGACGTCAAAGCCCGCCATGGTCATATACACCGGGCGTATATAGGTGAAGAAGGCAAACTGCCCGGCAAAGGACATAAAGATCGCGGTCATCCCTGCCAGCACGCCGGGGCGCTTCAGCAGGCTGAACATGTTCTGCTTATGATGCGCCGCTTCGCCCGGCAGGGACGGCAGCGCCTTCCACACCCAGATAATGCAGAGCAGGCCCATCACTGCCGCCGCGTTGAAGACGTTACGCCAGCCGATAATTCCGCCCAGGAAACTGCCCAACGGCGCGGCAATCACCAGCGCGATAGAAACCGCACCGAAGATAACGGAAAGCGCTTTTGGCACCGTACGCGCGGGCACCAGGCGCATGGTGAGCGAGGCCGACATCGCCCAGAAGCCGCCTAATCCCAGCCCCAGACAGGCGCGCCCCAGCAGCAGCAGGGTGAAGCTTTCCGCGAAGGAGACCAGCAGGCAGGAGAGCGTCAGCAGCACGCTGAACAGGATGACCACTTTACGGCGGTCGATGGTGCCAATCACCTGGGTGATAAACAGGCTGGCGAACATCGCCACGAAGGCGGTGACGGTAACGGACTGACCCGCCACGCCCTCGGAAATGCCCAGATCCTGCGCCATCGGCGTCAGCAGGCTGACCGGCAGAAACTCAACGGTAATCAGGCAGGCGACGCAGAACGCCACGGCGAAAACGGCCGACCAGTTGGGGCGTGAAACCTCGTTGGTCTGCGGTCTGGTCGTGGGCTGGATATGTTCTGTCATGGCGTCACCTGAAGATAAAAACGTGCGGAAAAGTCGCGCAGTTTATCATCAAAAGTGTGACCAATTTAACGTTTAGACAACTTTTGTCGTTTTTACAGGGGATCAGTGCAGGTAAAACACGCCCTCTTCCGGCAGGAAGAGCTGGTTATAGCGCAGCTGGAAGGCGTTCAGCTCCTGCGGATCGGGTTCCATCTCGCGCATAAAGCCAAGCGCGAGACGAATTTGTGCATCGGTGATAGGCGCAGCCAGGCGGGCTTTACGCAGCAGGCGGTGCCACGTGTGCAGGTTCTCTTCACTACCGTCGACAATGCAGACCTGCCAGATGAGCAGCACCTGCGCCGCGTTTTGCAGATGCGCTTCGTCCGGGCGCTCAAGGTAGCGGATAAACTCATTGCCCGACGTTTTACCAAACTGATCGATCATCGACTCGACCGGCATCGGGGTGATGCCCAGACGCTCGCTTAAACGTTTGATGGCGCGGCGGGAATCTGAGGTCAGGACGCGAAATCCCACCACAAACACCACGGCAAGCGTTGCCAGCATTATCCAGACCATGCGTTCTCCTTAGACTAGCCGCTCATCATAGCGGGAAACGCACGGCGTCGACAGCGGGTAGAAGCATAATAGTGAATGGAAAAGCGCTGGAAAAAGGGCAGGAAAGACGTTTTAGTTTTTATGGGGACGATTATATATACACGGTGTATGGTCAATGCCTGGCGGTAACGAATCTTCACTTCAGGGAAAGAGCGAACATGTCCATAACAATCAGTGTCCTGCTGGAGAACAGACCTAATCCCGGCGCTAAAAATTTACTGCGAGATAAAGCAGGACTCAGCCTGTTTATACAGGATGAAAATGATTCCATTCTGTTTGATACCGGTCCGGATGATAGCTTCATACATAACGCAGCTCTGATGGGAGTCGATTTGACCCGCCTGACCGCAGCTGTACTTTCTCACGGGCACTATGACCATTGCGGCGGCGTTCCATGGTTACCGGATAATTGCCGGATCGTCTGCCATCCCCACGTGGCCTGCGAGCGCTACTCGGCAATACAGTTTTCAGGATATACCGCCAGATTAAAAAAGTTGTCGCTGAAAAATGATTATTCACACTATCGCATGGAATACAGCAGCACCCCGCTCCAGATTGGGAAGCGCTTTATATGGTCAGGGGAGATCCCTGTCGCCAAACCGCACGCATACGGTGTTATCGGTAGTAAAAATGCGAATGTGGATTATGTGAAAGATGAAGGGGTTCTAATTTATAAATCTGACCGTGGCCTGGTCATTTTTATCGGCTGTGGGCACCGAGGTCTGATCGATATTGTGCGTCACTGTCAGAGAATAACCGGCATCAACCATATTCATGCAATTTTCGGTGGTTTCCATCTTCGCTGTGCGTCACCGCGTAAGCTCTGGGCACTCAGGCAGTTTCTGCACGGCCTACAACCCGACAAAATAATGGGCTGCCATTGTACGGGTAAATGGGGCAATTTGTGGTTGCCGGACGCGGTTACCCCGGCAACAGGGGATATTTTTGTTCTGGGGTAGGTCTTAACTCAGCTAATAAAAAAAGCCCGGCATCACACACCGGGCAAAGAAGTTACCTGCACACTCAGGCTGTTTTTAATTTCTGCGCACGATTCTCACGGCGAATTTTACGTTCTTCCAGCACGGCAACCATCGCCATCAGGACGATACAGCCAATCGCTGCTGCATCCAGCGCCGCGAAGGTGCCCGCCCAGCCGGTGAGGCCGAAAATCGGCGTGCCGTCAGCAATCATCCCCAGACCCAGCTTGGCGAAGCTGTCGCCGATCAGGTAGGCGAAGGTGCCCTTAATCCCATCGGCGGCGCCGATCGCTTTTTTCGGGACGAAGCCCACTGCTGCCACGCCAATCAGCAACTGCGGACCAAACACCAGGAAGCCGAGCGCGAACAGTGACGCCAGGTAAACGTACTGGTTGCTGGCGTGCTGGTAGACGCCGAGCGTGGCGATAATCAGTGCCAGCGCGACGCAGGCCACCAGCGCGCGACGGCCGTTGGCGAGGTCGGAGAGCCAGCCCCACAGCAGGGTACCAACCAGCGCGCCCACTTCGAACAGGGTGAAGCCCTGAATCGCCACCTCTTTAGAGAGCTTCAGCTCCTGGAAGGCGTACACGGTGGACCACTGGTCGATGCCGATACGCACGACGTAGAGGAAGATGTTCGAGAAGCACAGCAGCCAGATCACTTTGTTTTTCAGCACGTACTCAACAAAGATCTGCCATTTGGACATCTCGTTTTCTTCGGTCTCTTTGTCCTCTTCGCTGATCTCCTCGCCGAACAGCTCTTCGGCTTTGCCGAGGCCGTACGATTCCGGGGAGTCACTGCCGTAGCGCAGGCCGATAAAGCCGACAATCAGGGCGATAATCGACGGGAAGATAAACATACCGATCACGTGGCCGTCGAACAGGTAGTTAGCGCCAAACAGCGCCACGCCAGCCGCACCGGCACCGCCGAGGTTGTGGGAGATGTTCCACATGCCGAGGTACGAACCACGCTTGCGGCGCGGGGTCCATTTGGTGATGGTGGAGTAGCTGCACGACCCGCCGGTACTCTGGAAGAAACCGCTCAGGGCGTAGAAGGCGATCATCAGGAACAGGCTAACGGACCCTGCGCCCATGCTGGCGCTGAAGCCGAGCATACAGATGGCGGAGAGGATCAGCATAAACGGCAGGAACTGCTTGGTGTTTTTGCCATCCGCGTAGTAGGACACGACGGTTTTACCCACGCCGTAGGTGATGGAGAAGCCCAGGCCAATCATCCCCAGCTGCGTCATGCTCAGCCCGTAGGTGGAGATCATGTCGTTCTGCGCGATGTTAAAGTTTTTGCGGATCAGGTACATGGTCAGGTAGCCGATGAAGACCACCAGATAGGACTGCATGAACGGTTTGAACCACATTTTGCGCCGCACGTCGAGCGGCAGATCCAGGGTCGGCTTGCGCACCTGATTTAAGAAGGCCAGCATGACTGAGTTACTCCTGAGCTGATTTTTGCAGCATTGTAAAAACCAGCCGGGAGAGATGCCTGAGACAGCGTCCAGGTGAAACCGGGAAAATTTCTTAGTTTTGCGCCACTCGGCAGCAAAAGGTGAGGCGCGTCACGCTTCGCGCGGCGCCTGCGCGTTCAAAAACGGCAGCAGCAGCAGGGCGGAGATCCCCGCCGCGATGGCGATCACCGCGAAGAATCCGCTCCAGTGCCAGATGTCGATCACCCGCGCCAGCGGCCAGCCGGAGAGCGATGCGCCAAGGTAGGCAAACAACCCGACAAAGCCCGTCGCCGCACCTGCCGCCTCTTTGTGCGAGCACTCTGCCGCCGCCATGCCGATCAGCATCTGCGGGCCAAACACGAAGAAGCCGGTAGTGAAGAAGCACGCCGCCTGCATCACGTAGCTGGCGAACGGCATCAGCCACAGCGAGCCGACGGAGAGCAAAATCCCGGCGGCGAATATCAGGTTCATCGGGCCGCGGTTGCCGTTGAACAGCTTGTCCGAGCCCCAGCCCGCCACCAGCGCGCCGATAAACCCGCCCAGCTCGAACATCGTCACCGCCGAGTTGGCGGTCACCAGGTCCACGCCGAGCGTCTCGGACATGTACAGATTGCCCCAGTCGTTGATGGCCGCACGTACCACGTAA
This sequence comes from Enterobacter pseudoroggenkampii, assembly GCF_026420145.1. NCBI lineage: Bacteria > Pseudomonadati > Pseudomonadota > Gammaproteobacteria > Enterobacterales > Enterobacteriaceae > Enterobacter > Enterobacter pseudoroggenkampii. Next base: position 81,897 of record NZ_JAPMLV010000003.1, on the reverse strand, counting down.
ACCAGTACGTAGCAGAGCGACAGCAGCCAGATATACGGGTTTTTCAGCACATATTTGGTGAGGATCTCTTTGCGCGTCAGCCCCGCCCCCTCCTGCTGTTGCGCCATTTCCATCTCGTCGTGCCGCCAGTCGCCCACCGCGGGCAAGCCAACGGTTTGCGGCCTGTCGCGCAGGCGCCAGCAGAGGAACAGCCCGGCGAGAATGGCAAGCCCGCCGGCAATCATCATCCCCGCGCGCCAGCCGTAGTGCAGCGCTGCGGCACCGACCACCATCGGGATCAGCGCCCCGCCGACATTATGCGCGGTGTTCCAGATTGCCCACCAGCCGCCGCGCTCGTTGCGCGAATACCAGGCGGTGAGCAGGCGGGCGCAGACTGGCGCTCCCCAGCCCTGGAAAAAGGCGTTCAGCGCCCACAGCAGGGCGAAGGCCCAGAGCGACGTGGAGAAGCCAAACAGAATGTTCACCACCCCGGTCGCGATCAGCCCAACGCCCATAAAATAGCGTGCGTTGGAGCGGTCGCTGACGATACCGGAGAAGAACTTCGACAGGCCGTAGGTGATGTAAAACAGCGTCGCCAGCAGGCCGATATCGGTGCGCGTCATCACGCCGCTGGCGAGGATCTCCGGCGCGGCGGCGTTGAAGCTTTTGCGGGTGAAGTAGAACAGCGCGTAGCCGAGCCAGATAGCGATCAGAATATGGCGACGCCAGTAGCGGTAGCGGGCGTCGATTTCCGCTTTGTTACCTATCGGTGCGGCGTTCGCGGGGGTCTTAAACATGGTGGCTCCGTAGCGGCAGGCTGACGCTGACGCGCGTCCCGTGGGTGCAGGAGAGGTTCAGCGTGCCGCCGAGCGCCTTCACGCGCTCGCGCATGCCCGCCAGGCCAAAGCCCTGCTGGCCGGAGCCCGGCGGCAGGCCACAGCCGTCGTCTTCAATTACCAGCATCAGGCGCTCGTCCTGCTCCCAGCCCTGGATCGTGACCGCGCTGGCACTGGCGTGTTTGACGATATTGTTCAGCCCCTCCTGACAGACGCGGAACAGCGTCACGCGCTGACCTTCGCTCAGGACAGATTCGTTAATTCGCCAGTCGAGATGGCTGACAATGCCGCGGCTTTCCAGCTCCATCTCGCGCATCAGGGAACGCACAGCCTGCTCCAGCGACAGGTCGTCGAGCTGACGCGGACGCAGCCTGCCGAGGAGGCGTCGCACCGAGTCATACACGCCCAGCGAAAGCTGCTCGATATGCGCTCCGCCCTGCTTCACGCCCGCGTTTTCCGCCGCCAGACGCTGGACAATGCCCGCCTGGGTGCGGATGGCGGTGATCGTCTGGCCGATATCATCGTGCAGCTCGCGGGCGACCTCCTGCCGCACGCTCTCTTCGGTCTCCAGCAGGCGTTCAGCCAGACGCCGGTTGCGCGCCAGCTCGGTTTGCAGGGACTGGTTCAGCTCGCGCAGGCGCTGAATGCCCGCGCCGAGCAGCAGCCCGGTCAGGCTCTGGGCCAGCAGGGAAAGCAGCAGGTCCACAGGATGGTCGTGCCAGGTCTGGCTGGCAATCAGCGCGATGGCGTTCATCAGGGTGGCGATCAGCGCTCCCTGCCAGCCGTAGTGCCAGGCCAGGGCGATAATCGGCAGCGCAAGGCAAAATGGGGTAAAGCGTGAAAGCTCGGCAGGTAAACCCAGCTGAAGCCACAGGCTCACCACGAACAGCAGCAGATACCAGATGAGGTGCCGGGCGCGCCAGTTCACCGGTTGGGAAACCAGCGCCGGGCCGAGCGGCTGCCAGACGGTACTGGTGAGGTAATGCCAGATGACGAGGCAGGTCGGCGCGAGGGTCAGGCCGCCGGTCAGGGTCAGCAGCAGCGCGTTGAGCATCTCCTTATCACCCGCCCACGGCAGGGACTGCAGCAGCGCGGCGGCAATCAGCGCCGCCCCCTGTCGCAGCAGCGTGCGCCAGTCGCGCTGGTGACGGTAGCGGGAAATGAGGGCAACAGGGAGCAGCGTGAGCAGGCTTCCGGTCATCAATAATGGCAGGTGCGCCAGAGCGACTTCCTGCGCCAGCCAGACCAGCAGCAGCCACTCCGCGCCCAGCAAAACCGGCCAGTATCCGCGCGGGCACTGGAGCATGAGCCCCAGTCGCAGGCCGAAGGGAAACAGCAGCACCGCCAGTTCGGGGCGTTCCACCAGGTGCAGGCTGATGCTCCATAAGCAGAACCACGCGGCGGAGAAGATAAAAAAGCTGGCAACGACGGCGATCAGCCGCGAAAAGACGGGACTCATTGCCAGCTGTCGAACATGCGGCGCGCCAGCTCGACGTCGTTGCTGACGTTAAGTTTTTCCATCAGGTTGGCGCGGTGAACGTGTACGGTTTTCGGGGACAGTTCCAGCTCGGCGGCAATCTCTTTTACCGACATTCCCTGCGCGAGTTTTTCCGCAACCTGGCGCTCGCGTCTGGTGAGCGGATCCTGACGTCCGGCCGCCAGCTTGATGGCGATATCCGGCGTTAAATAGCAGCCGCCGGTGGAGACGGTGCGCACGGCGGCGATCAGTTCGTCCGGGCTACAGCGTTTGGAGAGAAACCCGCGCGCCCCCGCGTTGAGCGCCTGCTCGACCAGCGCCGGGCTGTCGTGGACAGACAGCATAATCGTCGACATTCCTTTCGGCAGCTGGCTTAGCAGCTCCAGCCCGGAGAGATCCGGCATCGAGATGTCGCAGATACAGACCTGCACCCCGCGCCCCGGCAGGCCCGCCAGCGCCTCGCGACCGGAGCCAAACTCGGCCACGACCTGGAAATCTGGTTCGAGGTTGAGAAGCTGGGCAAAGCCAGAGCGGACGATAAGGTGGTCGTCGATAAGGGCGATGGTGGTCATGTGTCTTCCTGCGGTCTGAAAACGCCGGATGGCGCTGCGCTTATCCGGCCTACAAGAGCGAAAGACGCTTACCTTAAGCGATCTATTCGAAAAACACCGCAATTTTGTTAAACATGGTGGGATCGGACTGGTTACGCGCCACGTTGGTGACGTCCTCCAGCTTGTCGATCTGCGCCATCATCTGCTCCAGACGCTGGTCATCGTTGACCAGTAGCCAGATTCGGCTGTGCTCGCTGCCCTGAATCGGCAGACAAAGAATGCCTTCCACGTTAAACGCCCGGCGGGCAAACAGCCCGCAGACGTGGGTCATGACGCCAGGGTGGTTGCGGACGGTGAGTTCCAGAATGACGTTATCATGTTGTTTCTGCATGGCTTATTCTCCCACCATCTCAGTATTTGCCGCACCCGGCGGCACCATCGGATACACTTTTTGTTCAGGGTCGATACGCACGTGGATCAGCGCCGGGCCAGGGCGAGAAATCGCCGCCTGCAGCGCAGCGTGGGCATCCTCTTCAGCGTTCAGATCGCAGGTGTGCAGGCCAAAACCGGCGGCAATCTGCATAAAGTTAATCATTCCCGGGTAGGTCGCCGCAAACACGCCCTGCTTGTAGAACAGGCTCTGCTGCTGATGCACCAGACCCAGCGCCTCGTTGTTCATCAGGATGATTTTCACGTCTAACTGGTTTTCGGCCGCGGTCGCCATCTCCTGAATGTTCATCATCAGGCTGCCGTCGCCGGAGAAGCAGATGACCTTGCGGTCCGGATTCGCCAGCGCCGCACCAACTGCTGCAGGCAGACCAAAGCCCATGGTTCCCAGACCGCCGGAGGTCAGCCACTGGCGTGGACGGTTCAGCGGGTAGGCCTGGGCGGTCCACATCTGATGCTGTCCCACGTCGGTGGTGATAATCGCGCTGTCGTCCACGCAGGCGGCCACGGCGTTGATCAGGCCGTAATGGCTCAGCGGGTCGCCTTCAGTTGGGATCGCGCCCGGGAACTCGCGCTGCAGATCGGCCACCAGCTGGCGCCAGTCGGCGCGGTCGGTTGCGTCCGTCTGCGGGATCAGCTGCGCCAGCACTTCGGCCACGTCGCCCTGAATCGCCACGTGCGGCTGCTTGATTTTACCCAGCTCGGCGCGGTCGATATCCACGTGAATGATTTTCGCGTTCGGGCAGAACTGCTCGGTTTTGCCAATCGCCCGGTCATCAAAACGCGCGCCCATAACAATCAGCAAATCCGCCTCTTGCAGGATGTAGTTGGTGCTGCGCGCGCCGTGCATGCCCAGCATCCCCAGGGACAGCGGGTGCGCTTTTGGCAGCATGCCCAGCGCCATCAGGGTCATGGTGGTCGGCAGGTTGGCTTTTTCCGCAAACTCACGGATTTCATCCGCAGCGTTAATCGCCCCGCCGCCCAGATAGAGCACCGGACGTTTAGCGGCATTGATCATGGCGGCAGCATCGCGCACGCTCTCAGCGCTGAATGCTGGCGCGGGGGCACGGTCGCCCGGCTCCGGCAGCACGTCGATCTCGATCTCTGCGGTCTGGACATCCTTAGGAATGTCTATCCACACCGGGCCCGGGCGGCCGGACTGCGCAATGCGGAACGCATCGCTGATAACCTGAGGAAGTTCGCTGATATCGCGAACTAAATAGTTATGTTTGGTGATGGGGATAGAGATGCCGTAGGTATCCACTTCCTGGAACGCATCGGTGCCGATCATCGAGGACGGCACCTGGCCGGTAATGCAGATCAGCGGAATGGAGTCGAGGCGCGCGTCGGCGATGGCGGTCACCAGGTTGGTTGCGCCCGGCCCGCTGCAGGCCATACAGACCGCCGGTTTACCCTGGGTACGCGCCATGCCCTGAGCGATAAAGCCTGCCCCCTGCTCGTGGCGTGCCAGGACGTGGCGGATCTGCGTGCTTTGGCTTAACGCATCGTACAGCGGCAACACCGTGCCGCCGGGGATGCCCGCAACCGTGGTGATGCCCTGTCGCTCCAGCAGATGAACGATCAGCTGCGCGCCAGTAAAACGCGTCTTGTTGGATGTTGTGCCCGAACTTGCCATGCTCCAGTCCTTTTCTTCTGGGCCGACTTTCCGGGGAGGCTCTTAAACGAAAAACCCCGCCCGGTTTGCGCCGGCGGGGTTTTGGATTCGTGTGTTGATCCAGTCCCTACGGCGCATTGCCGACGACCACCACCACACGCACGACGACCACTGCGGCTGGTTGCGCAGTTTTTAGTAGAGTCGAAGTGAAGATGGATGAAGTCATTGGGGACCTGTGTTTGGATTCATTGATTGAATTTATACAAACACAGGTTTTCGAGCGTGACAATGGAAAAATTTTCATCTGCGCAAAAATGCGTCAGGGATCACGTTTCGTTTGTTGGGTGGTGAAAACAAAAAACCCCGCCTAAGCGAGGTTTTTATCAGGGTTTTGCGGTTGGTTGCCGCAGAACACACTGTGTTACGTCAACGCAAAAAGTATACGCGATCGAAGACGAACGCGCAATTCCGGCACGGATTTTGACGTTTTTGAGTATGGATCGCCTTTCGATTTTTGTCCAAAAAATACTGTTCATACATACAGTATTTATCTATACTGAGGGTGTTCGCAGTGAGCGAGGGGGCCGCAGTTCTACCGGCGCAACGAAGTCCTGGCTGAAACGGGTGGTGCCGTCAGTGCCTTAACCCCTGAAGTGAGCACACTGTGTTACGTCAATCCAGGTGCTGGCAACAGGCGGCGGAAAGGTACGCCAGCATCGTGCTCCTTTTAACCAAAAGGAGACGCGTATGAGCGTAGTGGATATGGTGATACTTATCCTCAAACTCATTGTTGCTGTACTGCAACTGCTTGATGCTGTCCTGAAATTCCTTCGGTAATTCAGGTTCAAGTCGCACCTGAGAGGGGCGGGCAACCGCCCCTCTTTAATAACGAGGGAATGCTATGTCGCGTCTGTTGATTGAGCCTGTCACACCGGATGAGCCGGGGTATATCGCCCTGAAGGCGGAAAGTATCGCATTGAATTTCAACATGCTGCGCAGGCTGGAAGAGAACTGGCAGCGTGGTGAGAACCGCTTTAACGCACCGGGTGAAAAGCTGCTGGGTGCGTTTCTCAACGGCAAGCTGGTCGGCGTGTGCGGCCTCAACCGCGATCCGTTCAGCCAGCAGCCGCGCGCCGGACGTATTCGCCATCTCTACGTCAGCGAGAAGTGCCGCGGGCTGGGCATTGGCAAACAGCTTTTAACCGTGGTAATGGCCGATGCCAGCATCTGGTTTGATTTCCTCAATACCCATGCGCCGGACGCTGCCTATGGGTTTTATCGCCGGGCAGGTTTTACGCTGGTCTCGGACGAACCGCGGGTGACGCACCGCCTTTTTTGTGCGGTGTAAGCGGCTGGCAGCATCAGGGTGTGAATGTTACAGTTGAGTGACAATTCACCGCCCGATACGCCATGACCATCATCGTTTTCTGCATTTTGCTGTTCGCCGCACTGCTGCATGCCAGCTGGAACGCCATCGTTAAGGCCGGAACGGACAAGCTCTATTCCGCCATAAGCGTCAGCGGCTCCGCCACGGTTATCGCTCTGGTCTTACTGCCGTTTTCTCCACAGCCCTCTGCCGCAAGCTGGCCGTTTTTGATTGTTTCCTGCGCCTTGCAGGTGGTGTACACCGTGCTGGTAGCGAAAACCTATCAGGTCTCCGACATGAGCCAGACCTACCCGCTGATGCGCGGCACCGCCCCGCTGCTGGTGGCGCTGATCAGCGTGCTGGCGCTCGGCGATAGCCTTTCGTGGCTCGCCTGGTCCGGGATCGGGGTAATTTGCCTGTCGATTCTGGCGATGGCGATGAACGGGCGCACGCAGTCGCGGAAAGGGATCTGGCTGGCGCTGCTGAACGCCTGTTTTATTGCCGGATATACGCTGGTGGACGGCACCGGCGTACGGCTGTCGGACACCGCGCTGGGCTATACGCTATGGACCTTCTTTATGAACGGTTTCTGCCTGCTGAGCTGGGCGATGGTGGCGCGTCGGCGCGAGGCGTCCGGCTACCTGCGTCTGCACTGGAAAAAGGGGTTGCTCGGCGGCGTTGGCACGATGGGCTCATATGGTCTGGCGCTGTGGGCAATGACGCAGGCACCGCTGGCGGTGGTCGCGGCTCTGCGGGAAACCTCCATACTCTTTGGCGCGCTGATCGCTTTTTTGCTTTTAAAAGAGAAGGTTGCGGGCCTGCGCATCGCGGCGGCGCTGGGCATTGCCGGCGGCGCCATTCTGCTGCGCCTGGCGTAAAGCACTGGCAACATTAGTTGCCGTTCTTGTTTACAAATCCTGCCTTTGCCGGTTTTTTCATTCACCAAGACAATGCTTAAATTGTCATCTCTCTGTGGTAGATTCCTCGCGCATTTATGGGAATGCGCAGTCACTTATTCTTCATTTTTCTCTTTTGGCAAAAGTATTCAGCGACATGAAAAAGCAACGGAACGTTAACTTATTGTTGATGCTGGTGTTACTGGTGGCCGTCGGTCAGATGGCGCAAACCATCTACATTCCGGCGATTGCCGACATGGCAAAGGAATTAAACGTCCGCGAGGGCGCAGTACAGAGCGTAATGGCAGCCTATCTGCTGACCTATGGCGTTTCGCAGCTCTTCTATGGCCCGCTGTCCGACCGCGTCGGGCGTCGCCCGGTGATCCTGGTGGGCATGAGCATTTTCATGGTGGCGACGGTAATTGCCATTACCACCCACAGCCTGACCGTATTGATTGCCGCCAGCGCCCTGCAGGGCGTCGGCACCGGCGTCGGGGGGGTGATGGCTCGTACCTTACCGCGCGATATGTATCAGGGTACCCAGCTGCGCCATGCCAACAGCCTGTTGAATATGGGTATTCTGGTCAGCCCGCTGCTGGCCCCGCTGATTGGCGGCCTGCTGGATACGATGTGGTCCTGGCGCGCCTGCTACGCCTTCCTGCTGGTGCTCTGCGTGATTGTCACCTTCAGCATGGCGCGCTGGATGCCCGAAACGCGCCCGCAGGACGCGCCGCGCACGAAGCTTATCACCAGCTATAAAACGCTGTTTGGCAACGGCGCGTTTACCTGCTATCTGCTGATGCTGATCGGCGGCCTGGCGGGCATTGCGGTGTTCGAAGCCTGTTCCGGCGTGCTGCTGGGCGCGGGGCTGGGCCTGAGCAGCATGGTGGTGAGTATTCTGTTTATTCTGCCGATCCCGGCGGCGTTCTTCGGCGCGTGGTTTGCCGGGCGACCAAACAAGCGCTTCTCCACCCTGATGTGGCAGTCGGTGATCAGCTGTCTGCTGGCGGGTCTGATGATGTGGATCCCGGGGCTGTTTGACGTGATGTCGGTCTGGACGCTGCTCATCCCGGCAGCGCTGTTCTTCTTCGGCGCGGGGATGCTGTTCCCGCTCGCCACCAGCGGCGCGATGGAGCCGTTCCCGTTCCTTGCAGGTACGGCTGGCGCACTGGTGGGCGGCTTGCAGAATATCGGCTCCGGCGCGCTGGCCTGGCTCTCGGCGATGATGCCGCAGACCGGGCAGGCTAGTTTGGGCCTGCTGATGACGCTGATGGGGCTTCTGATTTTACTGTGCTGGCTGCCGCTGGCGTCGCGTGTCCCGCATCACGAGCAGCCGGTTTAACCGCATGATGGCCCGGCTTCTCGCCGGGCTTTTCACAGACAGGGGCGATCATCGCCTGCAATAACGGCTCTGGCGCTGGCCGCCAGGCGCCCTCTTCTCCGTCGTAAAACTGGAAATCCGCGTTAAGCGCATACGGGATTTTCGCCTTTTGCAGCTCGCAGGCCATAAAGGTGGCGAAGGCCAGCTGCGAAGCGGTTGGCGTAAAGCGGCTTGATTCTCCCACGCCCCAGCCCCCGACCCAGCTAACGTGCCCGGTTTTTTGCTGCCAGTGCAGCGCGGCGTTGATGCGGTTATGGATAGCCGCTTTCTCCGCCGCCGTGCCGGACGTCCACGGGTATTTACCGCTATTTTTCAGCGGCCCCCACGGGAAAATATGCCACTCCGCCAGCAGGTAGTTCTGGCTGTGCGCAGGCAGCTTCAGGCTGGATAAATCCTCCGGTGCGGCACGCAGGCGCGGCGCAATAAAGATCATGCGCTGCGGGTCCATATCGTGGATCGCTTTAATGGTTTTTTCATACACGCGGTTTAGCGACGCGAGGTTGTGGTTAAGCTTGTCGGCTGGCTCATAAATGAGATCAAAACCCAGCAGCGGGTAGCTCTGACCGAAATAGTGCGCAACGGCAATCCACCAGTTGATCGTCTCTTTTTCGTTGTCGGCTTTTGGGTCGTTTTTATATTCATCAGCCTGATAAGCGATTATCGGGATCACGCCATACTGCTCGCAGGCTTCCACCAGCTTGCGCAGGTGAATCAGCCGCGCTTCCGTCGGCTCATCGGCCACGCGGATGCGCACGTGAGTAATGCCTTTTGCACGAAAATCGCGAACCACCAGCGGGTCGAATTCGCGTATGCCGCGCTCGGTGCGCGCCCAGTCCACATCCATCCCGACGCCAAGCTGCTGCGCATAATGGGCAGCCGTCAGCGGCGGCTCAGCGGCAATCGCCCAGCCGGAAGAGATCAGTAATGCAGAGACAATAAAAGGCTTTAACACGGTTTACCCTGGATAAATCGAAAGCATTACCTGTATTTAGCACGCTTTTTCATATTTGGTGTAGAGCGAAAGCGTAATAATTCTTCAGCCTGCCAGTTCTCTCAGCCAGCCGATAAAGGCGTCAATTTTCGGCCACTGACGGCCAGAAAGCGTCGAAATATAGTAGTGCTGATGGCATTTCAGGGTCTTTTCGCCAAACGGGGCGATCAGCTCGCCTCGTTCCAGCCGTTTCTGCACAAGCCGCTTTCTCCCCATCGCGACGCCGACGTGGTTGATGGCAGCAATAATCGCCAAATCAGAACGATCGAAACCAATGCCAGACGATGGCGGCATATTCACCGCAAAGTGCTGCGCCCAGCTCAGCCACTCATCCGTACCGGAATCATTGCTCCAGGCCTGACGGTCGTGCAGCAGCGTGCAGTGGCTGAGATTATCGGGGTTTTTCAATAGTTCATGCTCACGGGCATATTGTGGTGAACAGACGGGCAAAATTTCCTCGTCCATCAGGAAGTGATGAGAGAGATGGTTAGGCGGCGTATCATCGAAATAAAGTGCCAGATCGATACCCGTTCGCTGCATATTGACGTAATCATTGCCGGTCAGGATGGTGAGCGAAATCGACGGGTAGCGACGGGTAAAATCACCCAGCATGGGTACCAGCCAGCACTGGGCGATCGACGGCCGGGAGTAGACCGTCAGCGTACCGGACAGCGCCTGGTTTTTGATATCCAGGATCTCCTGATTCAGGGTGTCGAGGGATGATTTTAGCGTCCAGTAGACGCGCTTTCCCTCCTGCGTCAGCTCAACTTTACGGTGCGAGCGGACGAACAGCTGAATACCCAGCTCTTCTTCCAGCAGGTTGATGCGGTGGCTCACCGCGCTGGGGCTAAGCGACAGTTCCTCCGCCGCCAGAGCGAAGGACTCATGCCGGGCGGCCACTTCAAAGGTGTACATTTTCGACAGCTGCCAGCCGTTTAACAGCCGGTTTCTGGCTTCATTTGCATCGGTCATCACAATTCTCACGCGTGGTTTCTGCGCTCAGCATACCGTTTAAGGGTGAATTAATGTGAACCTAATACGAATTAAGTGCGCTTTTTAGAGCGCAGTCACTCAGTTGATCCAATCTGGCTCACCTGAACGCCAATTTATATCGTTTGTCAGCCCACGCCGCTTTTTCGTCCAATACCCTCAGATGACATAAGGGTGAGGTGAGATATGGGATCTCAGGTCTGGGTTGTGGCAACGCTGCTGGTCAGCATTGTGTTGATTGTTTTAACCATCGTAAAACTGAAGTTTCACCCGTTCCTCGCGCTGCTGCTGGCGAGCTTTTTCGTCGGCGCGATGATGGGGATGAGCCCGCTGGATATGGTGAACGCCATTGAGAGCGGGATTGGCGGCACGCTGGGCTTCCTGGCGGCGGTGATCGGTCTGGGCACCATTCTCGGCAAGATGATGGAAGTCTCCGGCGCGGCCGAGCGCATCGGGATCGCCCTGCAGCGCTGCCGCTGGCTGTCAGCAGACGTGATTATGGTGCTGGTGGGCCTGATCTGCGGTATCACGCTGTTCGTGGAAGTGGGCGTAGTACTGCTCATCCCGCTGGCGTTTTCCATCGCCAAAAAGACCCACACGTCGCTGCTCAAGCTGGCTATTCCGCTCTGTACCGCGCTGATGGCGGTGCACTGCGTGGTGCCGCCGCATCCTGCTGCCCTGTTTGTGACCAATAAATTAGGTGCGGACGTCGGGACGGTCATTGTCTACGGTTTGATGGTAGGCCTGATGGCCTCGCTGGTCGGTGGCCCGCTGTTCCTGAAACTGCTCGGCAATCGTCTGCCGTTTAAACCGGTTCCGGCGGAATTTTCAGACCTGAAGGTGCGGGAAGAGCACACCCTGCCGTCGCTGGGCGCCACGCTGTTCACGGTGCTGCTGCCGATTGCCCTGATGCTGGTGAAAACCATCGCCGAGCTGAATATGGCAAAAGAAGGCACGCTGTATACGCTGCTGGAGTTTATCGGCAACCCGATCACCGCCATGTTTATCGCCGTGTTTGTCGCTTATTACCTGCTGGGGATCCGCCAGCACATGGGCATGGGCGCGATGCTGACGCACACCGAGCACGGCTTCGGCTCTATCGCCAACATTTTGCTGATTATCGGCGCGGGCGGCGCGTTCAACGCCATCCTGAAAACCAGCGGACTGGCGGACTCACTGGCGCATATTCTCTCGAACCTGCACATGCATCCTATCCTGCTTGCCTGGCTGGTGGCGCTGGTGCTGCATGCCGCCGTCGGCTCCGCCACGGTCGCGATGATGGGGGCGACGGCGATAGTCGCGCCGATGCTGCCGCTCTACCCGAACGTCAGCCCTGAGATCATCACCATTGCCATCGGTTCCGGCGCCATTGGCTGCACGATCGTGACCGATTCCCTCTTCTGGCTGGTGAAACAGTACTGCGGCGCGACCCTGAATGAGACCTTCAAATACTATACGACGGCGACGTTTATCGCCTCGGTGCTTGCACTTGGCGGCACATTCCTGCTTTCCTTCATTATCTGAGCGCGAAGAGACGTATTATGGAAAACGCAACTATCACTACTTTAACCGCACAGTTTCCTCTGGTTGAGGATCTGATTGCCCTGAAAGAAACCACCTGGCTTAACCCGCGTACCACCACGCTGGCGGAAGGACTGCCCTATGTCGGGCTGACTAAAGCCGACGTGGACGACGCGCACGCTCGCCTGAAACGCTTCGCGCCGTATCTGGCGAAAGCCTTCCCGGAGACGGCCGCCACGGGCGGGATTATCGAATCCGAGCTGGTCGCGATCCCGGCAATGCAGGCGCGGCTGGAGAAAGAATCTGCTAAGTCTATTCCCGGCACCCTGCTGCTGAAAAAAGACAGCCATCTACCGATTTCCGGCTCGATTAAAGCGCGCGGCGGTATCTATGAGGTGCTGACCCACGCGGAAAAACTGGCGCTGGAAGCCGGATTGCTGAGCGTTGAAGACGACTACAGCGTTCTGCTGGAGACGCGCTATAAGGAATTCTTCAGCCAGTACAGCATTGCGGTAGGCTCAACCGGCAACCTCGGGATGTCCATCGGCATTATGAGCGCCCGCATCGGCTTTAAGGTGACGGTGCATATGTCCGCCGACGCCCGCGAGTGGAAGAAAGCCAAACTGCGCAGCCACGGCGTCATCGTCGTGGAATATGAGCAGGATTACGGCGTGGCGGTGGAGCAGGGACGCAAGGCGGCAGAAAGCGATCCGAACTGTTTCTTCATTGACGATGAAAACTCCCGCACCCTGTTCCTGGGCTACGCGGTGGCAGGCGAGCGACTGAAGGCGCAGTTTGCCGCACAGGGCCGCGTGGTGGATGCGGATCATCCGCTGTTCGTCTATCTGCCGTGCGGCGTCGGCGGCGGCCCCGGCGGCGTGGCGTTTGGCCTGAAGCTGGCCTTTGGCGATAACGTCCACTGCTTCTTCGCGGAGCCGACGCACTCCCCGTGCATGCTGCTGGGCGTCTACACCGGCCTGCACGATGAGATTGCGGTGCAGGATCTGGGCATTGATAACGTTACGGCGGCGGACGGTCTGGCGGTAGGGCGCGCGTCCGGCTTCGTGGGCCGCGCGATGGAGCGCCTGCTTGACGGGTTCTATACGCTTTCCGACCAGAGCATGTACGACATGCTCGGCTGGCTGGCGCATGAGGAAGGCATTCGGCTGGAACCGTCCGCGCTGGCGGGCATGGCAGGGCCGCTGCGCGTGCCTTCAGATGCCAGCGTTACCCACCTGGTATGGGCGACCGGCGGCGGCATGGTGCCGGAAGACGAAATGGCGAAGTATTTAGCAAAAGGCCGTTAACCGTAGGCCCGGTAAGGCGTAGCCGCCACCGGGCTTTAAAAGCTCACAATTTGCTGAATGTGAGTCATCGCAAACAGCAGTGAGAGAGAAAGTACAGCCAGGGCAATCAGGAACTTATCCCTCACCGCCTTCGGCTGCACAAAATCGTTCTGCGCCACGTCCATCAGGTTTCGACTGCGGGTATAGCGCCATAAAATAATCGCCACCAGCGCCAGCACGACAAGCGAGATCCAGAACGGCACCCCGGTGCGGTGCCAGTTGTGCTTAATCGCCAGGGCAATCAGCGCGCCATACCCCAGAAGCGTGCGCAGCCAGGCGAGTGACGTCCGCTCCGGCTGCAGGCCGGGGTCCGCTTCGCGTCGCGCTTTGCGGCTATCCGCCATAGAACACCAGCACCATCACTACGCCCGCCACCGCCAGCAGAATCGCGCTGATGATAAGCAGCCCGCGGGTATAGGGCAGATCCTGCTTCAGACGCATCGCCTTCTCATTGCGCAGCCAGCGCAGGTAGCCGTAAATCGCCAGCACGCCCGCGAACAGGCACAGCAGCAGCGCCAGCACCTCGCGGATCAGCGGCGTGGCGAAATCGGGCGCGAGCTGATCGAGCCCCACCCCGGCGGCAAGGAATCCCAGCGCGGTGCGGATCCACGCTAAAAACGTGCGTTCATTAGCCAGCGAGAAGCGGTAGTCCGGCGCTTCGCCGAGGCGGGAAATTTTCATGAAGGTTCCTTGTCGTGCTACGGGCAGGCTTCAGCATAGCGTAAATCGACAAGGACAAGGAGACCGGCATCGGGCGATGCCGGTCAGGACGATCAGTGCAGCTCTGGCCAGTAATCCTTATTGGCCTCGATCAGGTCATCCAGAATCGCCTTCGCGACGGACGCGCTCGGCACGGTTTTCGACAGGGTGATCGCCTGCCAGAGTTTCTGGTACGAGCGCTGCTCCCAGGCATCCACCACCAGTTTTTCCACCGCCACCTGCTGGCTCATCAGCCCTTTCTGGAAGTGCGGAATATCGCCCACCGTGAGCGGCTCCGGCCCGTTATGGCCCACCAGGCACGGGATCTCCACCATCGCGTCGGCATCGAAGTTATGGATGGCCCCGTTGTTGGGCACAATCAGCAGCATCCGCTCCTGGGTGTTGAAGGCGATTGCCGTCGCCAGATCGACGATGTACGACGCATGTTCGTCGATTTCCAATTCACCGGCAGAGGATTTTCCCGCCTCGATAATCGCCCGGCAGGAACTGAACACGTGCTTCTCACGGTGATCCATGACCTCATTGGCGCGGGTGCGTTCCGGGTTGGAATGCGCGACCACGTAGTCCGGGAACAGGTAATACTTCAGGTAGGTGTTCGGCATGGTGTCCGGATCCAGCGCCTGCACGTCTTTTGCTTTAGCGAACGTATCGTTCCAGCTCGCTTCGGTATGCGCATCTTCTGAAGGCGGAACATAGCCCTTTTTCGCCACGTATTCGCGCAATTTCGGCATCAAATCGTTGCCGTTCAGATCTTCAATCGACGTCCACCAGCCGAAGTGGTTCAGGCCGTAGTAGCGCACGCGCATCTCTTTGCGGTCCTTCAGGCCGACGATCTGCGCCATGCGCCCTTCAATGCCGATCGGCATATCGCAGATGTTGAGGATTTTGGCGTTCGGACGCAGGCGCCGCGTGGCTTCCGCGACAATCGCCGCCGGGTTGGAGTAGTTCAGCATCCACGCGTTCGGAGAGTACTGCTCCATATAATCCACCAGCTCCAGCACGCCGCCGATAGAGCGCATGCCGTAGGAAATCCCACCCGGGCCGCAGGTTTCCTGACCCAGCACGCCGTGGCGCAGCGGGATTTTTTCATCTTTTTCGCGCATCGGGTATTTACCCACGCGGATATGTGCCATCACGAAATCGACATCGCTAAAGGCTGCTTTCGGGTCGGTGGTGTAGCTGAACTCAATCTCCGGAGCCTGTTCCTTAAGGATAATTTTGCACGCTTCGGCGATGGTCTCCTGACGCACGCCGTCGTTGTCATAGAACTTCAGGGCGCGCAGCGGGAAACGGTCACGGTTGGCTAACAGCATCAGGACGATACCAGGCGTAAAGGTGCTGCCGCCGCCTGCAATGACAACTGAGAATTTTTTCATGATATAGCCTCTGTCAGGGTGGTTTGTTCATTCGTTAAGGGGGTTTTCATCAGCGATTCCAGCTGGTCGCGCACCTGAGGAACGTGCAGGCCGACAATCACCTGAATGCCATTGCCGCGTCGCACCACGCCGTGGGCGCCGAGGGCTTTGAAGACGTCATCGCTTTGCGTTTTCGCCATATCGACCAGGGCGATGCGCAGGCGGGTGGCGCAGTTGTTGATGCTTTCGATGTTGGCCGCACCGCCCAGCGCCTGCAGGAATCCAGCGGCCTGCCCGACCTGCTGGCTGGCCGCGGCCGGAGCTGTGGTTTGCCCACGCGCCGCCTTATAGTCGGCCTTGCTGTAGAGCTTGATTTCGCTCTCCTCCCGGCCCGGCGTTTTCAGGTTCAGACGTGCAATCAGCGTTTTGAAGACCACGAAGTAAATTCCGGTGAAGCAGACGCCAATGCCGATCTGGGTGAAGACCGTCGCGGCGTGGTTATGGAACATCGGGATCCAGTTTTGCGGCAGGAACTGATCCAGCAGGCCGCCGCCCATGTTCCCGACCACGCCAAAGGTGTACATCACCGTCGCCATGGTCGCCGCCAGCACGGCGTGAACGGCAAACAGCAGCGGCGAGATAAACAGGAAGGTGAATTCGAGCGGTTCAGTAATGCCCACCAGCACGGCGGTGAGCGTTGCCGGGACCAGCAGCCCCGCGACCTTGACGCGGTTTTCCGGCGACGCGGTGTACCAGATCGCCAGCGCAATCCCGACCGAACCAAACACTTTTGAGTTACCGTGCAGGGCGAAGCCGCCTTCCGGGAAGAGAGTTTTCAGCGGCAGGGTGCTCTGGCTGAATTCCTGCAGGTGCTGCGCCCAGTAGACCTGAATCCCACCCTCAACCGCCGCCGGGCCGAAGATGAACGGACCGTAGACGAAGTGGTGCAATCCGGTTGGGATCAGAATACGTTCCAGGAAGGTATACACCCACACGCCCAGCGCCCCGGCAGAGCGCAGGAACGCCTGCAGAGACTCAATGCCCATCTGCACTTTCGGCCAGCCCAGCAGCGTCAGCCAGGCGCAGGGGATCATGACGAAGAATGCGAGGATAACGACAAACGAGCTGCCCTGGAAAATCCCCAGAAATACCGGCAGCGGCTTGTCAAAATAGCGATTGTGGATGGCGGTGACGATGCCTGAAATCACGATGGCACCGATGATGCTGGTATCGAGCGTTTTGATGCCGGCAATCATCGCCAGCCCGCTTCCCGCCGTCGGTTCGGCGGAGAAGTCGACGCCAAAGAAGTGGCCCCAGGTCATCCCCATCGCGTTGATGAAGTAGTTCCAGGTCAGGAAGCTAATCAGCACCGCCAGGCAGGCGCGGCCCTGCGCCTGCTTCGCCAGGCCAATCGGCAGGCCGACGGCAAAAATCAGCGGCATATTGCGAAACACCGCCCAGCCGCCCTCTTCAATGATGTGAACAATCTGCGCGAAAAGATGATCGGGGGCCGTTAAGGCTTCGCCGACAAACAGCGGGTTGCGAAGCATGATGGCGATTCCCACCACGATCCCGGCGAACGGAAACAGCAACACCGGGGTAAACATGGCACCGCCAAAACGTTGTATTTGACTGAGCATTTTTAAATCCTCATGAAACAACCTGTAGGGGTAGAGGCCTTTATGGTTTTTTGCTGGCCTGAAGTGAGCATAAGAACTTACTGATGCGCGAACATGGCGTGCCGCTGCGATTCGTGATCGCATTCATGGTTTTATTTTGACCAATCAGGTCTACTTTTTGCGGTAAATATGGACATGTCAGGACGCCATCCACGCCCTGATAAGGGCAGAGAGGTCTACCAGTGATCTACAAATCTATTGCCGACAGATTGCGGCTGCGGCTGAATTCGTCGGACTACAACATCGGCAGCCCGCTGCCCGGCGAAAAAGCGCTGGCGCAGGAGTTCGGCGTGGCGCGAATGACCATCCGCAAGGCGCTGGATCTGCTGGTAAGCTGGGGGCTGGTTGAGCGGCGGCACGGCAGCGGAACGTTTGTGTCGCGCAAAGACGTTCACCACGAAACCACCAACCTGACCGGGCTGGTGGAGGTGCTGCGCCAGCAGGGAAAAGAGGTGCAGAGCAAGGTGCTGCAGTTCGAAGTGATGCCCGCCCCACCCGCCATCGCCAGCCAGCTGCGGATTCAGGTGGATGAGCGGATCTACTTTTCCCGACGGGTGCGCTACGTGGATGGTAAACCGCTGATGCTGGAGGACAGCTTTATGCCGGTGAAGCTGTTCCGCAATCTGTCGCTGGCGCATCTTGAGGGGTCTAAGTTTGATTACATCGAGAAGGAGTGCGGGATTACCATCAGCGGGAACTACGAGAGCCTGACGCCGGTGCTGGCAGATAAAACGCTGGCCGGTTATATGAACCTGCCGGAACAGACGCCGCTGCTGCGCATTACGTCCCTCTCCTACAGCGACAGCGGCGAGTTCCTCAATTATTCCGTGATGTTCCGAAATACCAGCGATTACCAGGTGGACTACCATCTGCGGCGCATCCACCCGGACGACCTGCTAGCCCATCCCCCAGAACAGCACCGCCAGTAGCTGCGGCGTAATGATGCGCAGGAACATCACCAGCGGGTAGACGGTGGCATAGGAGAGCGCGGCCGCGCCGCTGGTGGCGTGCAGGTTGTTGGCAAAGGCCAGCGCGGGCGGATCGGTCATGGAGCCCGCCAGCATGCCGCACAGCGTCAGGTAGTTCATTTTGGCGAACATCCGCGCCAGTATGCCCACCGTCAGCAACGGAATCGCCGTGATAAAGATGCCGTAGCCGACCCAGCTCATCCCTTCCCCTTTGACCAGGGTATCGACAAAATCCCCGCCGGACTTCAGCCCGACCACCGCCAGGAACAGCACGATGCCCAGCTCGCGCAGCGCCAGGTTGGCGCTCGGCGGCATAAACCAGTAGAGCTTACCGATGCAGCCGATACGCCCGAGGATCAGCGCCATAATCAGCGGCCCGCCCGCCAGGCCCAGCTTGAGCGCCACCGGGAAGCCCGGCACGTACAGCGGGATCGAGCCAAGGAGTACGCCAAGCCCGATACCGATGAACACCGGCAGCATCTGCACCTGCTGCAGTTTTTGCTGGGCGTTACCCACCATATCCGCCACGGCGTCGATGGACGACGGTCGCCCAACCAGGTTGAGGATATCCCCGAACTGCAGGCTGGCCTCCGGGCTGGCGACCAGTTCAACGCCCGCACGGTTGAGGCGGGAGATCACCACGTCATAGCGTTCTTTTACCTGCAGATCGCGTATTTTTTTGCCAAGAACATGCTCGTTAGTCACCACAACGCGTTCCACGCGCATATCGGTGCCACGGGTTGAGAGAGAGGTATCCACTTCCTGACCAATCACCAGCCGCGCGTTGTTTAAATCGCCGGGCTGGCCGACCAGATGCAGCAGATCGCCCTGCTGAATGATGGTGCCAGGCGCGGGCACCATCAGCATATCGTCGCGCTTAAGGCGCGAGCAGATGATATTGGCGCTGTTCAGGATCGGTACGTCCTGAATCGCCATATTGTTCAGGTTGGGGTTATCAACCCGAATGTTGATGGTTTTAATCGGCATATGGCCGTTGGTGAGCGTGGTTTCGTGGTCTTTCGCCTCTTTATCAACGTTAATGCGAAACAGGACGCGGACCAGCCACATGGAGAGCAGAATGCCGCAAATGCCAAACGGATAGGCCATGGCGTAGCTCATCCCCATCTGGTCGACGATGCCGGGTTCGATGCCCAAATCGCGCAGGATTTGCTGTCCGGCACCGAGCGCGGGCGTGTTGGTGACCGCTCCGGAGAAAATGCCCAGCACCACGGGCAGCGGGATAGCAAAGATTTTATGCAGAATGGCGGTGACCAGCCCGCCCATCACCACAATGCCGAGGGCAAACAGGTTGAGCCGCAATCCGGAAACCCGAAGTGAGGCGAAAAACCCCGGCCCCACCTGAATCCCGATGGTATAGACGAAGAGGATCAGGCCGAACTCCTGAGTAAAGTGGAGCATCTCGGCGCTCAGCACCAGCCCGAGCTGGTCGGCAAAGTGGCCGACAAAAATGCCGCCAAACAGCACCCCGCCGATCCCAAACCCGACGCCGCGGATTTTGATATTCCCTATCCACAGGCCAACAACAGCGACCAGGGCCAACACGCTGACGGTTAACGCGATATCACTCATGATCCACTTCCTTGGCATAACCTTAGTTATGCTAAGGATTCTCTCAGAGCCGCGGGCGGTTGTATGGGCGATGGCGCACAAAAAAGCCCTGCCGGGGCAGGGCTTTATCTTTTCACCCTCTCCCTGTGGGAGAGGGCCGGGGTGAGGGCATCAACCCGCACACTGTTAACTGTTTAACGCCGGCCGGTCGCTAATGGCGATACGCTGTGGCGCGATGGCTTCCGGTACGTTACGGGTCAGGTCAATATGCAGCAGCCCGTTGGTAAACGTTGCGCCGGAGACGTCCATATGGTCTGCCAGAGTAAAGCTCAGGCTAAACGGCTGATTAACCAGCCCCTGATGCAGCCATTTGGTCTCGGTCTCTTGTTTCTCCGGCGTACCTTTCACGGTCAGACACGTGCCTTCGAGCTGGATATCCAGATCCTCCTGACGGAAGCCGGCCAGCGCCAGGGTGATGCGATAGTGGTTATCGTCGCTTTTTTCGATGTTGTACGGCGGAAACGTCTGTTGCTCAGCGGTGTTTTGCAGGGCATTAGCCAGTTTGTCAAAACCAATCCACTGACGAAGTAAGGGGGATAAATCATAGTTACGCATACTAAATCTCCTTCTGAGAAGCGAGTTCGGCACAGTTTAATTTTGTGCGCAGTTGTTCCTGCAAATCCGGATGGATTCGCATATGCTCCCGTTACGGCAAGCAAGTCTGGGTGGGCCGCTCGCGCGACCCGCATAATTAGTTAATTTCGATACGACGCGGTTTTTTCTCTTCCGGAATCACGCGTTCCAGTTCGATAAACAGCAGGCCGTTGACCAGGTTCGCGCCTTTCACGTGAATGTTCTCGGCTAACTGGAACTTGCGTTCAAAGTTGCGCTCAGCGATGCCCTGGTAAAGGTAGGTACGCTCTTTCTGCTCGGCCGTATGGGAACCTTTCACCACCAGCAGGTTGTCCTGCGCGGTGATCTCCAGTTCGTTTTCTGCAAAACCGGCGACGGCAATGGCGATGCGGTAGTGGTTTTCGTCAACCAGCTCAACATTGTATGGAGGGTAGCCGTTGCTCTGGCTTTGGTTATTTTCTAAATGGTTAAACAGGCGGTCAAAACCAATTGCAGAACGGTATAGCGGAGAAAGATCGAAGTTACGCATAAATAAAACTCCTGAAATCAGCGAGAAAATTAAGCCTTCCACCATGGACAGGCCTTTGCGCCCCCCGAACACCCATCAGGCGAGTTCGTTATCGGGTCGTATTCTTAAAATGGGTCTGCAACCGGGCTTTTCAAGCGCGACGACTGCACTTTTTTTTGCACTTTCCTGCATCTCGCTTAGACTGGGACAACAGCACAAAGGGTTAAATTGCGATGGCTGCCACAGTGCGGGGTTATCGGGCTATCCATTTTGGTTAAGGCTCGCTATAACCCTGAGTTGCAGGTCTATGCAGTGCCATTAACGATGACTGAGTGATGATGAAAAATGTTCTGATAAAGCTGACGACGTTCAGCGGGGTAGTTTTACTTTGCGGGTGTTCGAGCGTGATGTCTCACACCGGCGGTAAAGAAGGAACATATCCGGGGACGCGCGCCAGCGCGGCGATGATCTCCGATGACGATACAAACTGGGGCACCAAATCCCTGGTTATCCTGGATATGCCGTTTACGGCTGTGGCGGATACGCTTTTGCTGCCGTGGGATATGTTTCGTAAGGACAACTCCGTGCGCTCACGGGTAGAAAAAAGCGAGCAGGAGAATCTGGCGACAAACGCCGTTATCCCGCCCGCAGAGATGCCTCCACGTTAGTTCTGCGCGGTTTCCGTTAACCAAAGTTGACGGAAACCCCCTGTCTCTTCCATCCACGCAATAAAGTGCCCGTCCGGGGAAAACACGACGGCATCAGCAGACGGCGGATTGCCGTGATCGGACGTCAAAAACGTCACCTCTCCAGTCTGCGCGTCGCAGCAGGCGATCCGGTTTTCGAGCACAAATCCCAGTCGGTCACCCGCCGGATGCCAGTTAAACGCAGACTGAATATCGCTCCCGTTACGCGTCAGCTGCCGAGGCTCACCGTCCTCAGGCGAGATCAGCCACAGCTGCACAATGCCGTTATCGTCGCGCATCAGAAACGCGATCTGCGTCCCCTGCGGGTTGCTGCGAACCCAGTGGCGCGGCACGTTCACCAGGCCCGGATAAGCCCTCTGATGCGTAAAGGTCAGACGACGCTGCATTACCCCTGCTGGCGGGGCTGGCAGGGTCTCTTCGGTGCCCTGCAGCGGCGCATCGCCCGCACGCTTCCAGCCCTGCTCGTCTTCCGGCAGGTCGACGATAAACAATTCCGGGACTTTTTCGCCCTGCGCAGAGAGGGTATCGCCGATAAACGCCAGCCTGGTGTTGCCTACCCAGCCCTCTTCATAGGCGCGGTTAATCTCGTCGCTGCCCGGCTGCGGGTTGGGCGTCGTGCGGCTGACCAGCACGCTCCAGAAGGTTCCCGGATACTCACGGGGATGGTTCCCCTGCGGGTTCACAGGGCCGTAAGGCGCAGCCACGCCGACGTTGCGTAAATCGAGCTTCGAATCGCGCTCGTGCAGCACGTGGTCGTTATAGGTGAAGCTGACGAGCTGACCGTTCGGGCTGAAGACGTGCACATGGCTGCCGCCGCGCAGCGCGCCTGCGGTGTAGGGCGCAGTGATATCCATCGCGTCAAGATTGCTCACCTGACCGTTACAGGCAATGACTCCCTGACGATGATGAAAATCGTAGTGCCAGTCTGCATCCGGGTTTCTCGGGCCGTGGATAAAGACGTATTTCTCCTGCGCGGGATGAACGGTCACCACGCCAACGTGCGCGCCATCGGTGGCGCGATAAACCACGTCGACCTCGCCCGTACCGACGTTGACCCGCTCGATGGTTTCACCGGTGAACGATGCACCGGACGGGCGCACGTCATAGACCAGCCACTGGCTGTCCGGCGTCCAGGTATTGATGTTGGTCAGCTGGTGGTTGCGGGAAGCGAAGGTGATTTGTTTCATGAGGATACCCTGATGCACGGTGAGTGCATCAGGGTAAAACATCCGCAGGGATTAGCCTACTCGTTTCACATCACCCACCAGCAGGATGTAGGAGAGCGCACCGATCAGCGCCACGGCGGAGATGTACACCAGCGCCGGGCCGAAGCCGTAGTCCTGCGCCAGGTAGCCGATGACCAGCGGTACGGTGATCCCGCCAAGCCCGCCGACAAAGTTGAACACGCCGCCGGTCAGGCCAATCAGCCGCATCGGCGCGAGAGACGACACCAGCGACCAGGTGATAGAGGCGAAACCGTTACCGAAGAACGCCACTGCCATCAGGGCCATAATCCACACCGGATCGTTGGTGTAGTTGGCGCCCATGATGCAGGTGGAGATCAGCAAGCCGCAGATAATCGGCGTTTTACGCGCCACACCCAGCGAATAGCCTTTTTTCACCAGCTTATCGGCCAGCCAGCCGGAGAGCAGTACGCCGAAAAACGCCGCGAGGAACGGCACGGTGGTCATAAAGCCCGCCTTCAGCGCCGTGATGCCCTTTTCCTGAGTCAGATAGTTCGGGAACCAGGTCAGGAAGAACCACAGCGTGGAGGTCACCGCGAACTGGCCCAGATAAACGCCCACCAGCTTACGGTGGAAGACCAGCTTCCAGTCCGCTTTGGTCAGCGGCTGGCGCGCCTCTTTTTTCACCGGCGCATCACCGTCCACCAGGCCACCCCCGTCGCGGATGTAGTCCAGCTCGGCTTTGGTGATGCTTTTGGTCAGCCGCGGCGGCTGGTAGACCTTGAACCAGATCAGCGACCAGATAATGCCAATCCCCCCTGTGACGATGAACACCCAGTGCCAGCTCAGCAGCTCCTGGATCCAGATCAGCAGCGGCGTCAGGAACGCCAGACCAACAAACTGCCCGGAGGTGTAAAAGCCAACGGCGGAAGCGCGCTCGTGTTCCGGGAACCAGCTGGTCACCATGCGGTTATTGGTGGGAAACGCGGGCGCTTCGAAAACCCCGGTGATGGCGCGCAGGCCAATCAGCGACATCAGCCCGGTCGCGAAGCCCTGGAAAAGTGTCGCCACGGACCAGCCGAAAATGGCGATAAAGTAGGTCAAACGTGAACCCACGCGGTCAAGGAACCAGCCGCCCGGGATCTGGCAGAGCGTATACAGCCAGGCAAACGCCGAGAAGACGTAACCCATTTCCGCTTTGGTGATGCCAAACTCTTCCTGAATATGGGCCGATGCCACGGCAAGGTTGGCGCGGTCGACATAGCAAATGACCACGGTAATAAAGATCATAATCAGCGTCAGGTAGCGGCGACGCCCGGTTTTTGTAGCGGTAACTGGAATATCCATCGCAATCTGTCTCCAGATTTTGGGCATAGCGAAGCCGCTCACCATGCCCTGTAATTTACAGAGGGTTATATTTTTGTATTAACGATTTTTGCCCGGTGGCGAAGCGCCAGCCGGAGAGTTACCACTCGGCTACGGAACCGTCTTCATGACGCCACAGTGGATTACGCCAGTCCGGCGCATGTTTACTCAGCTCAATGACTTTGGCTTCATCAATCTCAACGCCAAGGCCCGGCTTCGTTAACGGTTTAAAGAAACCGCCTTCCATGCTGAAGTCTTCTTTATTTTTCACAAAATCGAGCAGTTCCGCGCCCTTGTTATAGTGAATCCCCATGCTCTGCTCCTGGAACACCGCGTTGCGGGAGACAAAGTCGACGTGAAGACAGGCAGCCAGCGCGATCGGGCCAAGCGGGCAATGCGGGGCCAGCGCCACATCGTAAGCTTCGGCCATCCCGGCGATTTTGTAGCATTCGGTGATGCCGCCCGCGTGAGAGAGGTCCGGCTGCAGGATGGCAATGCCGCCCGCTTCCAGCACGCGTTTAAACTCGAAGCGCGAGAACATGCGTTCACCCGCCGCGATGGGAATGTGCGTCTGTTCAGCCAGTTTCGGATAGTACTCGGCCTGTTCGGCCAGCACCGGCTCTTCGATAAACAGCGGACGATACGGCTCCAGCTCTTTGATCAGCACTTTGGCCATCGGCGCGCTAACGCGGCCATGAAAGTCCAGGCCAAATTCGATCTCGTTGCCGAAGGCTTCACGGATTTGCGCGACAGTATTCACCGCGCGATCCACCGCGCGCGAGTTGTCGATAACGCCCATCTCTTCGCAGCCGTTGAGTTTGAAGGTGTCAAAACCGATGTTGCGCAGTTGCGTGATGCCGTCGATCACTTCCGCAGGACGGTCGCCGCCGACCCAGCTGTAGGCTTTAATTTTGTCGCGCACCAGGCCGCCCATCAGCTGCCAGACCGGCGCGTTCAGCACTTTGCCTTTGATATCCCACAGCGCCTGGTCGATACCGGCGATGGCGCTCATCAGGATCGGCCCCCCGCGGTAGAAGCCCGCGCGGTACATCACCTGCCACAGGTCGTTGATGCGAGCCGGATCCTGGCCAATCAGGTATTCCCCCAGCTCGTGCACCGCGGCTTCAACGGTGCGCGCACGCCCTTCAATCACCGGTTCGCCCCAGCCCACAACCCCTTCATCGGTTTCGATTTTCAGGAACATCCAGCGCGGGGGTAAACGGTACGTGGTGAGTTTGGTTATTTTCATTTCACTGCCTCTCGATACGCTTTCACAAATGCTGCCGCCTGCTGTGCGGTACGTTCCACGAACTGACCGGCGCGATACAGATCGCTGCCCAGCCCCGCGCCCACACAGCCCGCGCTCATCCACTGGCCCAGGTTTTCTGGCGTTACGCCGCCCACGGCAAAGACCGGCACGCTGGCGGGTAATACCGCTTTCAGCGCTTTGATGTAGTCCGGTCCAAAAGCCGATGACGGGAAAATTTTGAGCGACTGTGCGCCCGCATCCAGAGCAGTAAAGGCTTCCGTGGCGGTGGCGCATCCAGGGCAGACGGTCATGCCGTAACCCACCGCGCGGCGGATCACCTCAGGCTGAATGTTGGGCGTGACGATAAGCTTACAGCCCATCTTTGCCAGCCGATCTACCTGCTCAGCCCGTAACACGGTGCCTGCGCCAATCAGCGCCCTATCGCCGAAGGCCTCCACCACGGCCGGAATGCTTTTTTCCCACTCCGGAGAGTTAAGCGGGATTTCCACCGCGTCGAACCCGGCGTCGATAACCGCGCCGACGTGGGCTAACGCCTCGTCGGGCGTGATGCCGCGCAAAATCGCGATAAGGGGAAGATCAGTTTGCCACTGCATGAGCGATGCTCCTTATTCCTGCCTGAAATGCCGTGTCGCCGGATACCGTTGAAACGTTACGTCCAACGGCGCGAAACGCCTGCTCATAGCGCGACGTTAGCGATGTGCCAGCGACAAGGGTGATGGCCTGCTCGTGCGCGACGAAATCACGCATGCTGGCGACCTCTGCGCCAATCAGCAGGCCGGAGAGAAATTCGCTGACCTGCTCGCGCGGGAGATTTCCCAGCACGTGCGAGGCGCGAACCTCAAAAAGCTGCGGCAAAACATCAGGAGAAGCGATCCCACGTTCAAGCCCGGCAGCAAACGCCTCTGACGAGGCTTCCTGCTCCGGCAAACCGGCTCCCACCAGTGAATGATTGAGCAGCAAATGGTGCAGCTCGCCGGTCATCACGGTGCGAAAATCGTGGATTTGCTCAGCGTCGGCCTGGACCCACTTGCAGTGCGTTCCGGGCATGACGTAGACAGAAGAAGGAGAAAGCGTGCGCGCGCCAAGCAGCTGCGTCTCTTCGCCGCGCATCACGTTGTGGTTATCCCCGCGAGAGATGCACAAACCGGGAATTATCCAGATATTGTCGCCAACGGACGTTAACTGATCGCCAATCGCGGAGAAATGGGCGGGAACCGGTAGATAAGGCGCTATCTTCCAGCCAACGTTGCTGCCGACCATTCCCGCCATGACCACCGGCGTGGCGCTGTCGCGCCAGTTTTGTGTGACCTCTGCTAACACCGCCTCGGGGGATTTACCGTTCAGGCGCGTCACGCCTGCTTCTGATTGCCTGCTCTCCAGGCAATGTTCGCCCTGGTACAGCCAGGCGCGCAGATTGGTCGATCCCCAGTCAATTGCGATGTAGCGAGATGTCATGTGATTTCCTTCAGCCTTCGTGTCGAGCTGGCAATCATGGTAAGCGCCGCCTGCTCTGCCGCATCGCCGTCCTGATGCCGTATCGCATCGAACAGCGCTTTATGTTCCTGGAGCGTTTTCGGCATGTTGGCCTCATCGCCCATCCAGGTACGTTCAAATACTGCTCGCTGTAGCGAGCTGATCGCCACGCTAAGCTGCTGTAATACCGGGTTATGCACCGACTGCAGCACCGCTTCGTGGTAGCGGATATCCGCCTCGTTAAACGCCTCCCGGTTCTGGTTATTGGCGATCATGTCGTTTAAAGCCGACTCAATCTGCGCCAAATCGCCAGAGGTTGCGCGCTCCGCCGCCCAGCGGGCGATGGCCGGTTCAACCAGGTTTCGGACTTCGCTCATCGCACCGATAAGCCTTGGGTCGTAATCGTTTTCCAGCACCCACTGCAGTACGTCAGTATCGAGGTAGTTCCACTGGTTGCGCGGGGCAACAAACGCGCCGCGATAGCGCTTCATTTCAATCAGCCGCTTCGCCATCAGCGAGCGGAAGACTTCCCGGATGATGTTGCGCGAGGTTTCAAACTCCTCACACAGTTCGGCCTCTGCAGGCAGCGGCGAACCGGGAACGTATTTGCCACCCACAATCTGGGTGCCCAGCGTAATGACGATACGATCGGTTTTATTGAGAGTCATGGAGAGTCCTTGTGCTCTGTATGTCCATCACTACTTTACCGCGACCGCTGAATTTCACCTCACTTTTGCAGTACAAACGTGAGGGAGTTCGTCTTTTCCGTGGTGACAATGTAGTACAATCAATAAATGTTGTACTACAATAAAGATCACAAAAAGAACAATTCGATAAATTCAGCGCAAAAAAAAGCCCCGGTTGATAACCGAGGCCGATGATTAGAAATAAGCGTTACTGCAGCACAAACTTCTCGATCGCGTAGGCAACGCCGTCTTCCAGGTTGGATTTGGTCACGAAGTTGGCCACTTCTTTCACCGACGGAATGGCGTTATCCATCGCCACGCCCATGCCCGCGAATTCAATCATCGCGATGTCGTTTTCCTGGTCGCCCAGCGCCATGATCTCTTCCTGTTTAATCCCCAGCGCATCAGCGAGCGATTTCACACCGGTGCCTTTGTTGACGCGTTTATCAAGGATTTCGAGGAAGTACGGCGCACTTTTCAGCACGGTGTACTTCTCTTTTACCTCTGCCGGAATACGCGCAATCGCTTTATCCAGGATCTCCGGCTCGTCGATCATCATCACTTTCAGGAACTGGGTGGCAGGGTCCATTTTCTCCGCTTCACAGAACACCAGCGGAATGGTCGCAACGTAGGATTCATGCACCGTGTAGTAGCTGATATCACGGTTGGCGGTGTAAAGCGTATTGCGATCGAGGGCGTGGAAGTGGGAGCCCACTTCACGGGACAGTTTTTCCAGGAACAGATAGTCATCGTAGCTCAACGCGGTTTGCGCAACCGTACTGCCATCCGCGGCTTTCTGCACCAGCGCGCCGTTATAGGTGATGCAGTAGTCGCCAGGCTGATTCATGTGCAGCTCTTTCAGGTAGCTGTGCACGCCCGCATACGGACGCCCCGTGGTCAGGACCACATTCACGCCCTTTGCGCGTGCCGCAGCGATCGCGTTCTTAACGGCTGGAGAGATAGTGTGGTCTGGCAGCAACAGCGTGCCGTCCATATCGATTGCAATAAGTTTGATAGCCATGAGTTCCCCGGGATAAATGAGTGCTGCCTCATGCTAACGCGATTAAGCACACAAAAATAGAGCTACATTGCGCAACAAAAGCCCCCTTTTACGCTTATCCCGGGGAACAAAGACCTACTCGCGGGTGAGAACGATTTTACCGAACGCGCCGCGATCGAGATGTTCAAACGCCTGTTCAAGCTCGTTAAAACGGTAGCGATGCTCAATCACGGGTTTCAGTCTGGTGACATTAACAGCGCGGACGAAATCTTCCAGCGCCCGGCGGTGTCCCACGCCGATCCCCTGAATGACGGGGGATTTCAGCAACAGCTCGCCAGCAGAGAGGGTTATCTCCGTCCCGGCCAGCACGCCAATAACGGAGATACGCCCGTGAATGGCAACGGCGCGCAGGGAGTGCTTCAGGTTCTCTCCCCCCACGGTTTCAATAATATGGTCGATGCCGCGATCCTGCGTAAGCGCCAGCGTATTTTCAGCCCAGTCGCCTTTCAGGCGGTTGATGCCCTGGCTGGCCCCCAGTTTTTTGGCCAGCGCCAGCTTTTCATCGCTCCCCGAGGTGACAAATACCTCTGCGCCGTGCGCTTTTGCAATTTGCAGGGCGAAAATCGCCACCCCGCCCGTGCCCTGCACCAGCACCGATTGCCCGGCGCGCAGCTGTCCGCGTTCCACCAGCGCAAACCAGGCGGTAAGCCCTGCGCAGGGTAAGGTACTGGCCTCGGCGTCATCCAGGGTCTCCGGGGAGGCCACCAGCGCGTCTTCCTTCACAATCACATACTCGGCCAGCATCCCCTGGAAGTATCCACCGGACGTTTTATAGGGCAAATTGCGCGCGTCCGCCTGCGGTTTACCGTCGATCCACTCCGGGAAGAAGGTTGAGATAACGCGAGCGCCGGGCTGGAAGCGCGTGACGCCTTCACCCACGCTGTCTACGACGCCCGCCATGTCAGACGCCGGGGTAAACGGGAAGGAAAGTGGGATTGGCATTGTGCCTTCAACAACCATTTTATCGCGATAGTTGAGCGCAACGGCATTCACCCGCACGCGCACTTCACCCGGGCCGGGCTGTGGAACGGGTGCCTGAGTCAGCTTGAGGTTCTCGCGCCCGAGGGCGTCCATGGACCAGCGTTGCATTGTCTCTGTCATTTTATTTCTCCTGCCATCAGATGAGTTTTAGTCCTGACAGTCTACCGTTGACTAAAGGTCACCAGTGGCGATAAGTTTTCTCTTTATTGACGCCATAATCGATACAATCCATGACCGATACGCTGAAGGATATTCCTGTTTTTGTGGCCGCCGTTGAGGCGGGAAGTTTCGCTCAGGCCGCAATTCGCCTGCATTTGTCACGCTCGGCGGTAGGGAAAAGCATCGCTCGCCTTGAAGAGCGGCTGGGGGTACGTCTTTTTCACCGCACCACCCGTAGCCAGAGGCTGACCGATAACGGCGCCCTTTTTTATGAACGCTGCCTGCGCGCGCTGGAGGAGATTCGGGGCGCGGAATCGCTGCTTGAAACAGGGAAACAGCAGGTCAGTGGCCGCCTGCGCGTTGCCATGCCGGTGCTGTTTGGTCGCCAGTGCGTCGCCCCGCTGCTGATAGCGCTGGCGCAGGAACACCCCGGGCTTGAACTGGAAATGTCATTCAGTGACCGGGTGGTGGATCTCGTCGAGGAAGGGTTTGATATGGCGGTGCGTAACGGCACGCTTCAGGACAGCAGCGTGCTGGTCGCCAGAAGGCTGGGAGAACACCGCATGGTGCTATGCGCCGCGCCGGATTATCTGCAGAAGAAAGGCCAACCGCAAAGCGTAGCTGATTTACCCCAGCATACGGCGATTAACTATCTGCGCGCAGGCAGAGTGCTGTCCTGGCAACTGATGGATAACGAAGGAACGTCGCACACCTTTACTCCCCGGTCATCACTTAATATGGATGATTTGCAGGCGATCTGCGACGCTGCGCTGGCCGGACACGGCATTGCATGGCTGCCCTGCTGGATGGTCGTTAAAGATATTCACCAGGGTAAACTCGTCCCGCTCCTGAAGCAGGCACCGGACGTGCATTTCGACGTTCATGCGGTGTGGCAGCAGACGCCGCATCTGCCGCTGAGGGTAAGAATTGCGATAGATACGCTGGCGAGCCGTTTACCGTCCGCAATGTCGCTGGATATGCCTGCGCCCATAAAAAAGCCGCGCTAAAGCGCGGCCAGTTATCGTGCGGTTTCAAACCGATTAAATATCGATATTTGCCGCTTTCAGGGCGTTCTCTTCGATGAAGGCACGACGTGGTTCAACCGCATCACCCATCAGGGTGGTGAACAGCTGGTCTGCAGCAATCGCGTCTTTAACAGTGACACGCAGCATGCGGCGGCTTTCCGGATCCATGGTGGTTTCCCACAGCTGCTCCGGGTTCATTTCGCCCAGACCTTTATAGCGCTGGATCGCGAGGCCACGACGGGACTCTTTCACCAGCCAGTCCAGCGCCTGCTCGAAGCTGGCTACCGGCTGACGACGTTCGCCACGTTCGATGAACGCATCGTCTTCGATCAGGCCGCGCAGCGTCTCGCCGAGCGTGCAGATACGACGGTATTCCGGACCGGTGACAAACTCGTGCTCCAGCGGGTAGTCGGTATCAACGCCGTGGGTGCGCACGCGAATAA
Organism: Enterobacter pseudoroggenkampii; assembly: GCF_026420145.1. Lineage (NCBI taxonomy): Bacteria > Pseudomonadati > Pseudomonadota > Gammaproteobacteria > Enterobacterales > Enterobacteriaceae > Enterobacter > Enterobacter pseudoroggenkampii. Next base: position 50,716 of record NZ_JAPMLV010000003.1, on the reverse strand, counting down.
TAGGCTCGAACTGCTTATCGGCGTTCTGCTGAACATCGCATTTCCACTGGCTGCCGTGCTGCTCTTTCTCGTTCAGATCGGTCACCAGAGCGTTCACCCAGCGGGTCACGGTCTGCTCGTCGCTCAGATCGGCTTCGGTCAGGGTTGGCTGATAAACCAGCTCCTTCAGCAGCGTTTTCGGATAACGGCGTTCCATACGCGTGATCATTTTCTGCGTGGCGTTGAACTCGGACACCAGACGCTCCAGCGGCTCACCGGCCAGCGCAGGGGCGTGCGAGTTTGCGTGCAGGGTCGCGCCATCAAGCGCAATTGCGATTTGGTACTGATCCATCGCTTCATCGTCTTTGATGTACTGTTCCTGCTTGCCTTTCTTCACTTTGTACAGCGGCGGCTGGGCAATGTAGACGTGGCCACGTTCAACGATTTCAGGCATCTGACGATAGAAGAAGGTCAACAGCAGCGTACGAATGTGCGAGCCGTCGACGTCCGCATCGGTCATGATGATGATGCTGTGGTAGCGCAGTTTATCCGGGTTGTACTCGTCACGGCCAATGCCGCAGCCCAGCGCGGTGATGAGCGTCGCCACTTCCTGAGAAGAGAGCATCTTGTCGAAACGGGCTTTCTCAACGTTGAGGATTTTACCCTTCAGCGGCAGGATAGCCTGGTTCTTACGGTTACGGCCCTGCTTCGCAGAGCCGCCCGCGGAGTCCCCTTCCACGAGGTACAGTTCGGACAGCGCCGGGTCGCGTTCCTGGCAGTCAGCCAGCTTGCCCGGCAGGCCGGCTAAGTCCAGCGCGCCTTTACGACGGGTCATTTCACGGGCTTTACGCGCCGCTTCACGGGCACGCGCCGCATCGATAATTTTGCCCACCACGATTTTCGCGTCGGACGGGTTTTCCAGCAGGTATTCGCTCAGCAGTTCGTTCATCTGCTGCTCAACCGCCGATTTCACCTCAGAAGAGACCAGCTTGTCTTTGGTCTGTGAGGAGAACTTCGGATCCGGCACCTTCACGGAGACAACGGCAATCAGGCCTTCACGGGCATCGTCACCGGTGGCGCTGACTTTCGCTTTCTTGCTGTAGCCTTCTTTGTCCATGTAAGCGTTCAGGGTACGGGTCATCGCCGCACGGAAGCCTGCAAGGTGAGTACCACCGTCACGCTGTGGAATGTTGTTGGTGAAGCAGTAGATGTTTTCCTGGAAACCGTCGTTCCACTGCAGCGCCACTTCCACGCCGATACCGTCTTTTTCGGTGGAGAAGTAGAAGATATTCGGGTGAATAGGCGTTTTGTTCTTGTTCAGATACTCAACGAACGCCTTGATACCGCCTTCGTAGTGGAAGTGGTCTTCTTTGTTGTCACGCTTGTCGCGCAGGCGAATCGAGACGCCGGAGTTCAGGAACGACAGTTCACGCAGGCGTTTCGCCAGGATGTCGTACTCGAACTCGGTGACGTTGGTGAAGGTTTCGAGGCTCGGCCAGAAACGCACCATGGTACCGGTTTTGTCGGTGTCGCCCGTAACGGCCAGCGGTGCCTGCGGCACGCCGTGCGTATAGAGCTGACGGTGGATTTTGCCTTCGCGCTGGATAACCAGCTCCAGCTTCTGCGACAGGGCGTTTACTACCGAAACACCTACGCCGTGCAGGCCGCCGGAAACTTTATAGGAGTTATCGTCGAACTTACCGCCTGCGTGCAGGACGGTCATGATCACTTCCGCCGCAGAGACGCCCTCTTCAGGGTGAATACCGGTTGGGATGCCACGACCGTCATCGGTGACGGAGACGGAGTTATCCGCATGGATGGTGACCACGATGTCTTTACAGTGACCCGCGAGCGCTTCGTCGATAGCGTTATCTACCACCTCGAATACCATGTGGTGCAGACCGGTGCCGTCATCCGTGTCGCCGATATACATACCCGGGCGCTTACGCACCGCATCCAGCCCTTTCAGGACTTTGATACTGGAGGAGTCATAAGAATTCGACATCAACGTTTCTCGCTCATTTCAACTTGGGTTAATCCGTTATTTTACCCTTTTCCACGGTAAACATCTTCGAATTTTCGTCCGACATGTCTATAACGTGTTCAGCGCTAATGGCGCTGACGAAAACCTGCGACTGCGTGGCTTTTAAGCGGCTGGCAAGCAGCCCGCGCCGCGCGTCGTCAAGTTCCGAGGCAAAATCATCTATCAGGTACAGGCAGCGCCGCCCGCTCTCGCGGGTGAGAAACTCCCCCTGTGCCAGACGTAGCGCACACATCAGGAGCTTGAGCTGCCCGCGCGACAGCGTGTCTTCCACCGGCGCGCCGTCGGCACGAATGCGGAAATCCGCCTTGTGCGGGCCGTGCGCGGTGTAGGTCAACATGCGGTCGCGCTCGAAGTTTCTCTCTAACACCTCGGCATAATCCGTCTCTTTCTCCCAGCCGCGCTGGAAGGAGAAGGTGAGAGAGAATTCGGGTAAAAACTGTTTGCAGGTGTCGGCCATGTCTTCGGCGATACCTGCGCTGTATTCGGCACGCCAGCGGCTGATCTGTTCCGCAAGAGGAATTAACTCCATGTCCCACGGACGCAGCTGAGCGTAGCGCGTCACCTGGCGCAGCGCGGCGTTACGCTGCTTGAGCAGACGCTTCAGGTTGCTCCAGGCGTTAAAAAATCCGGCTTCGTTGTGAAAGCATCCCCAGTCGAGGAACGCTCTTCTGTATTTGGGGCCGCCGTTGAGTAAAGTAAACCCCTCCGGCGTTATCAGCTGCATCGGCATCAGCAGCGCCAGCTCCGCCACCTTATGGCCGTCGGTACCGTCGATGCGCACCTTGCTGTCGCCCTGCTTGTCTTTGGTCAGGCCGATGGCGGTTTCCCGCTCCGCCCCCTGCAAACGCCCGTGCAGAACAAAAGATTCCTGTTCGTGGCGGATGACGCGACCAATCTGCAAACTGCGAAACGCCCGGCCGTGGCCGAGCGTATAGATGGCCTCAAGCACGCTGGTTTTGCCGCTGCCGTTCGCGCCAACCAGGAAGTTAAAGCCAGGGGATAAAGCGAGATCCGCGCTTTCGATATTGCGAAAGTCGCGGATCAACAGACGGGTGAGCGACATTACAGTCTCATTGGCATGACAACATAGGCAGCCGACTGTGATGCGGCATCTTCAATCTGTACGCTCGAAACGGAGTCGGTCAGCAGGATGCGCACGTTCTCGCATTTCAGCGCGTTCAGCACATCCAGCACGTAGCTGACGTTGAAGCCGATTTCCATCTCAGCCCCGGCGTAGGTGACGTCCAGAATCTCTTCTGCCTCTTCCTGCTCCGGGTTGTTAGCGGTGATTTTGATCTGGTTTTCACTCACGTACAGGCGCACGCCGCGGAATTTCTCGTTAGAGAGGATCGCGGCACGGGCAAAGGCCTGCTTGAGGCTGTCGCAGCCTGCTTCCAGCGTTTTGTCCGGGTTCTTCGGCAATACGCGGCGATAATCCGGGAAACGACCGTCAACCAGCTTCGATGTGAAGACAAAGTCGCCCACGTGGGCGCGGATGTTATTGCTGCCGATCTGCACGCGCAGCGGCGTGTCGCCACCGTCGAGCATACGCATCAGCTCAATCACCCCTTTACGCGGCACGATCACCGAATGGTTTGGCAGTGAATCGCCAATCGGCATAGAACAGACCGCCAGACGGTGGCCGTCGGTGGCCACGGTACGCAGCTCTTCACCTTCGGTTTCGAACAGCATGCCGTTTAAGTAGTAACGAACGTCCTGATGCGCCATGGAGAACTGCGTGGCTTCAATCAGACGCTTCATCGTCGCCTGTGGCAGGGTGAATTCCACTTCGCTCTGCCAGTCGTCCAGGTTTGGGAAGTCCGCAGCAGGCAGCGTGGAGAGCGAGAAACGGCTGCGGCCAGAGCGCACCAGCATACGGTCGCCTTCCAGCTGCACGGCGATTTCAGCGCCTTCCGGCAGCCCGCGGCAGATGTCAAAGAATTTACGTGCCGGAACCGTGGTCGCGCCCGCGTCGTGCGGCTGCGTCAGCGTAACGCGCGCGATCATTTCCATTTCCAGATCTGTACCGGTCAGCGACAGCGTACCGTCCGCGACCTGAAGCAGCAGGTTTCCGAGAATAGGCAGCGTTGGGCGGCCACCTAATGGGCCACTCACCTGTTGCAGCGGTTTTAATAAATGTTCACGTTCAACGGTAAATTTCATAGCGTCACGATGATAATGTTCTGATTAGATTGGAAAAATCTTCTTTTATGTCGTGGCTTTCTTCGCGTAACTGCTCAATCTTGCGACAAGCGTGCAGCACGGTCGTATGGTCACGGCCACCAAACGCGTCCCCGATTTCCGGCAGACTGTGGTTGGTTAACTCCTTTGCCAGCGCCATAGCCATCTGACGCGGACGCGCCACCGAGCGGGAACGACGTTTAGACAGTAAATCTGCCACTTTGATCTTGTAGTACTCAGCCACTGTCTTTTGAATATTGTCGATAGTGACCAGTTTTTCCTGCAATGCCAGCAAATCGCGCAGCGCTTCACGCACAAAATCGATGGTGATCGCACGACCGGTGAAGTTGGCATTGGCGATAACGCGGTTCAGTGCCCCCTCCAGCTCACGCACGTTGGAGCGCAGACGCTTGGCAATGAAGAACGCCACTTCGCCCGGCAGGCGAATGTCGTTTTCATCGGCTTTCTTCATCAGGATCGCGACGCGGGTTTCCAGCTCCGGTGGCTCGATCGCCACGGTCAGGCCCCAGCCGAAGCGGGATTTCAGACGATCTTCAACGCCGTTGATCTCTTTTGGATAGCGATCCGAGGTCAAAATGATCTGCTGATTACCTTCCAGCAGGGCATTGAAGGTGTGGAAAAATTCTTCCTGCGATCGTTCTTTATTAGCAAAGAACTGAATGTCATCGATCAGCAGCGCGTCAACGGAACGATAGTAGCGTTTAAACTCTTCGATCGCATTGTTTTGCAGGGCTTTTACCATGTCCTGAACGAAGCGCTCGGAGTGCATATACACCACTTTGGCATTGGGCTTGCGCGCCATAATGCCGTTGCCCACCGCATGCAGCAGGTGCGTTTTACCCAGACCCGTGCCGCCATACAGGAACAGCGGGTTGTAGGCTCCACCGGGGTTATCAGCAACCTGGCGAGCCGCCGCGCGCGCCAGCTGGTTCGACTTACCTTCAACGAAGTTATCGAACGTGTGTTTCACGTTAACGTTAGAGCGGTAGGTTGGCTCAGCCGGTGCGGGAACATTATCCCAGCCCTGACGAGCGGGGGCGACGCGAGGGGCCGGAGCAGGAGCGGCCTGAGCAGGCGCTGCGACGTTCACGGTTTCACGAACGGTTTGGGTGACCGGCTTTGTACCCACTTCAAAGCGCAGCTGTGGGGCATCTGACCCGCAGAAATCGTTCAGCAGTCCATTGATGTTATTAAGGTACTTGTCCCTTACCCAATCGAGCACAAAACGGTTTGGCGCATACAAAGCCAGCGTGTTATCGCTCAGTTCCGCCTGCAACGGGCGGATCCACATACTGAATTCTGTGGCTGGTAACTCATCCTGCAATCGGGCAAGACACTGCTGCCAAAGCGAAAGTGACACGGCGGACTCCACTCGAACAATAAAAGAAAACTATTGAATATTCATGATTGTTGGCGCACATCGACATGACCCTGTGTAAAGGGGGACGTGCGAATTGCTATCTGCAATTTATCCTGACCAGGATCCTGGGATCCCGATCGGGACCGCGGATCATAGCCTAAACTGAGCCAGAGATCTTCTGTTTCTCACAGATTCTTCCCGATTTATCCACAGGAAGATCCGAAACCGGGTAAGTGTAAACGATCCTGACGGGAGTGCCCCACGATTTAGCCCGCATATTGGAAAAATTAATGAGCACAGACAATTTTTTGCTTAAATGATCTAACGAAGATCCGGGACGATCCTTGCGCTTTATCGTTGAGCCCGTATAATCCTCGACCCGGCGCGTGATGCTCATCTTCCTGCGTCGTCCGTTGCTCATTTTCCACGCGAAAACGTGCGGAAATACGCGGGAAATAAGGAAAGAGAATTGACTCCGGAGTGTACAATTATTACAATCCGGCCTCTTTAATCACCCACGCTGAGGCGTTAGTCGTTCGAAACTCGTTCGGGTATACGCAAAAGTCAGTGAATTTATTCAAGTTTAGGTAGAAATCGCCATGAAACGCACTTTTCAACCGTCTGTACTGAAGCGCAACCGTTCTCACGGCTTCCGTGCTCGTATGGCTACTAAAAATGGTCGTCAGGTTCTGGCACGTCGTCGTGCTAAAGGCCGCGCTCGTCTGACCGTTTCCAAGTAATAAAGCTAACCCCTGAGTGGTTAAGCTAGCATTTCCCAGGGAGTTACGTTTGTTAACTCCCGCTCATTTCACTTTCGTCTTCCAGCAGCCACTACGGGCTGGCACGCCGCAAATCACCATCCTCGGCCGCCAAAATTCGCTGGGGCATCCCCGTATCGGTCTCACAGTCGCCAAGAAAAATGTTAAGCGTGCGCATGAACGCAATCGGATTAAACGTCTGACGCGTGAAAGCTTCCGTTTACGTCAGCACGAACTGCCTTCAATGGATTTCGTGGTGGTGGCGAAGAAAGGGGTTGCCGACCTCGATAACCGTGCTCTCTCGGAAGCGTTGGAAAAATTATGGCGCCGCCACTGTCGCCTGGCTCACGGGTCCTGATAGCCCTCATTCGGGTCTATCAACGCCTGATTAGTCCGCTACTCGGGCCGCACTGCCGTTTCACACCAACATGCTCAAGCTACGGAATTGAGGCATTGCGCAGGTTTGGAGTGATAAAAGGCAGTTGGTTGACGGTGAAACGCGTATTAAAATGCCACCCTTTACACCCAGGTGGAGACGACCCCGTCCCCCCAGGACCCTTTGATACCAGAGAACACTAACGATGGATTCGCAACGCAATCTTCTTATCATCGCTTTGTTGTTCGTGTCTTTCATGATCTGGCAGGCGTGGGAGCAGGATAAAAATCCTCAACCCCAGCAGCAGGTCACGCAGACTACGACCACCGCAGCGGGTAGCGCCGCCGACCAGGGCGTACCGGCCAGTGGCCAGGGGAAACAGATTACGGTTAAGACCGATGTGCTTGAGCTGACAATCAACACCCGTGGTGGTGATGTTGAGCAGGCGCTGCTGTTAACCTACCCGAAAGAGCTGAAGTCTAACGAACCGTTCCAGTTACTGGAAACCACGCCTGAGTTTATCTACCAGGCGCAGAGCGGCCTGACCGGTCGTGATGGCCCGGATAATCCGGCTAACGGTGCGCGTCCACTGTATACCGTCGAGAACGACACCTTTGTGCTGGCTGATGGTCAGAACGAACTCGCGATCCCGATGACGTACACCGACGCCGCAGGCAACACCTTCACCAAAACCTTCACCCTGAAACGCGGTGAATATGCGGTGAACGTGGGCTACAGCGTACAGAACGCCAGTGCGAAACCGCTGGAGCTGTCGACCTTTGGCCAGCTGAAGCAGTCCATCAATCTGCCGTCACACCGTGATACCGGAAGCAGCAACTTTGCGCTGCATACCTTCCGTGGCGCGGCGTACTCCACGCCAGACGCGAAGTATGAGAAATACAAATTCGACACCATTGCCGATAACGAAAACCTGAACGTCAGCGCTAAAGGCGGTTGGGTGGCAATGCTGCAGCAGTATTTCGCCACTGCGTGGGTGCCAAATAACGACGGTACCAACAACTTCTATACCGCGAACCTGGGTAACGGTCTTGCAGCCATCGGCTACAAATCTCAGCCGGTTCTGGTTCAGCCGGGTCAAACCGGTAAGCTGGCAAGCACCCTGTGGGTCGGCCCGGAAATTCAGGACAAAATGGCCGCTGTTGCGCCGCACCTGGATCTGACCGTAGATTACGGCTGGTTGTGGTTCATCTCTCAGCCGCTGTTTAAGCTGCTGAAGTTCATCCACAGCTTCCTGGGTAACTGGGGCTTCTCCATCATCGTTATCACCTTCATCGTTCGTGGCATCATGTACCCGCTGACCAAAGCGCAGTACACCTCCATGGCGAAGATGCGCATGCTGCAGCCGAAGATTCAGGCAATGCGTGAGCGTCTGGGCGATGACAAACAGCGTCAGAGCCAGGAGATGATGGCCCTGTACAAAGCAGAGAAAGTGAACCCACTGGGTGGTTGCTTCCCGCTGCTGATTCAGATGCCAATCTTCCTTGCGCTGTACTACATGCTGATGGGTTCCGTTGAGCTGCGCCACGCGCCGTTCGCCCTGTGGATCCATGACCTGTCCGCACAGGACCCGTACTACATCCTGCCGATCCTGATGGGCGTGACGATGTTCTTCATCCAGAAGATGTCGCCGACCACCGTGACCGACCCGATGCAGCAGAAGATCATGACCTTTATGCCGGTCATCTTCACCGTGTTCTTCCTGTGGTTCCCGTCAGGTCTGGTGCTGTACTATATCGTCAGCAACCTGGTGACCATCATCCAGCAGCAGCTGATTTACCGTGGTCTGGAAAAACGTGGCCTGCATAGCCGCGAAAAGAAAAAGTCCTGATTCGGTAAGTTAACGCTAAAATAAGGGCGGTCGATTGACCGCCTTTTTTATTTGTATTGAACGAGAGCAACCATGAGCCATAACGACACTATCGTCGCCCAGGCAACCCCACCGGGACGCGGTGGTGTAGGCATTCTGCGCATCTCCGGCCTGAAGGCGCGCGAGGTGGCCGAAGCGGTGCTGGGTAAACTGCCAAAGCCGCGCTACGCTGATTACCTGCCGTTTAAGGACACCGACGGCACGCCGCTGGACCAGGGCATTGCGCTGTGGTTCCCCGGCCCGAACTCCTTTACCGGTGAAGACGTGCTGGAGCTTCAGGGCCACGGCGGGCCGGTTATCCTCGACCTGCTGTTAAAACGTATTCTGACCCTGCCGGGCCTGCGCATTGCGAAGCCGGGCGAGTTCTCCGAGCGTGCCTTCCTCAACGACAAGCTCGACCTGGCGCAGGCGGAGGCCATTGCAGACCTGATCGATGCCAGTTCCGAACAGGCGGCCCGCTCCGCCCTGAACTCGCTGCAGGGGGCATTCTCCGCGCGTGTGAATCACCTTGTGGAAGCACTTACTCACCTGCGCATCTACGTGGAAGCGGCTATCGACTTCCCGGACGAGGAGATCGACTTCCTCTCTGACGGCAAAATCGAAGCCCAGCTCAACCAGGTGATGGCCGATCTCGACGCCGTCCGTGCCGAAGCGCGCCAGGGCAGCCTGCTGCGTGAAGGGATGAAGGTGGTGATTGCCGGACGCCCTAACGCCGGGAAATCGAGCCTGCTGAACGCCCTGGCGGGCCGTGAAGCGGCGATCGTCACCGACATTGCCGGGACCACCCGCGACGTGCTGCGTGAGCATATCCATATCGACGGGATGCCGCTACACATCATTGATACCGCCGGTCTGCGCGATGCCAGCGACGAAGTGGAACGTATCGGTATCGAGCGCGCCTGGCAGGAGATCGAGCAGGCCGACCGCGTGCTGTTTATGGTGGACGGCACCACCACCGACGCCGTTGACCCGGCTGAGATCTGGCCAGACTTTATCGCCCGTCTGCCGGCGAAACTGCCGATCACCGTGGTGCGTAACAAAGCAGACGTGACCGGCGAAACGCTCGGCATTAGCGATGTGAATGGTCACTCACTGATTCGCCTGTCGGCGCGGACCGGTGAAGGTGTTGACGACCTGCGTAACCATCTCAAGCAGAGCATGGGCTTTGACACCAGCATGGAAGGCGGCTTCCTGGCGCGTCGTCGTCACCTGCAGGCGCTGGAAGAGGCGGCAAATCACCTTGTTCAGGGTAAAGCACAGCTGATCGGCGCGTGGGCGGGTGAACTGCTGGCGGAAGAGCTGCGTCTGGCGCAGCAGAATCTGAGCGAAATCACCGGGGAGTTTACGTCGGACGATCTGCTGGGAAGGATCTTCTCGAGCTTCTGTATTGGTAAGTAATGCCCGCTAATTAATGGTGATTTCCTCCTGGGAAATCACCATTGTCCAAATGGCAACTCGCCTAATCCCTTTTCACCCCCTATCCTGCATGCCTGCATCTATGGGGGGTTTATGGCGCGTTTTCTGTTTTGTAGTTTCGCATTAGTTCTGCTTTATCCGTCTGGTATTGATATGTATCTGGTGGGATTACCGCACATCGCCCGCGATCTGGGTGCCAGCGAAGCGCAGCTGCATATTGCGTTTTCGGCCTACCTCGCGGGGATGGCGTCGTCGATGGTGTTTGCCGGGAAGATCGCGGATAAGGCAGGCCGTCAGCCTGTCGCCATAACCGGCGCCATCATTTTTGCCCTGGCTTCTCTTCTCTGCTCGCAGGCGCAGAACAGCACCGTGTTCCTGACCGGACGGTTTATCCAGGGTATTGGCGCCGGTGGTTGCTACGTGGTGGCGTTTGCCATTTTGCGAGACACCCTAAGCGCCCAGCGTCGCGCTAAGGTACTCTCGATGCTGAACGGTATTACCTGCATCATCCCGGTGCTGGCCCCGGTCGTGGGATATCTGATCATGCTGAAATTCCCGTGGCAGAGCCTGTTCTGGACCATGGCGGCCATGGGCGCGCTGGTGTTTACCTTATCCATCGCCGTGCTGAAAGAGACCCACCCGGGCTCGCAGAATACCGGCCATACTGCCACCATTCACCCGGCAGAGAAGCTTCTCAACCGCTTTTTCCTCAGCCGTCTGGCCGTGACCACGTTAAGCGTGGCGGTGATCCTGACCTATGTAAACGTTTCCCCGGTTTTACTGATGGAAACCATGGGCTTCGATCGCGGTGAGTATTCAACGGTGATGGCATTAACCGCCATGGTCAGTATGGCGGTCTCGTTCTCCACCCCGTTTGCGCTAAATGTTTTCAGCCAGCGCACGCTGATGCTGACCTCACAGGTTTTATTCCTCGCCGCAGGCGCGATCCTGGCGACCACCAGCTCACATGCGGTGATGCTGGTGGGTATTACCCTGATTTGCGCCGGGTTCTCGGTTGGCTTTGGCGTGGCGATGAGCCAGGCGCTTGGCCCCTTCTCGCTGCGGGCAGGCGTGGCAAGCTCGGTGCTGGGGATCGCGCAGGTCTGCGGCTCGTCGCTGTGGATTTGGCTGGCGGCGGTCATCGGGCTTAACGCGCTGAATATGCTGATCGGGGTTCTGATTGGCTGTAGCATACTGTGCATTACCTTACTTATGGTCATCCGGCCCGCGGCGCACTATGAAGAAGCCCATCAGCAGTCTCGATCTTAACCTGTTGCTGTGCCTGCAGCTTTTGCTGCAGGAGCGCAGCGTTACCAAAGCGGCGAAGCGGATGAACGTGACGCCGTCGGCGGTGAGCAAATCGCTGGCCAAGCTGCGCGACTGGTTTGACGACCCGCTGTTTGTCAAAACGCCGCTAGGGCTGCTGCCGACGCCACTGACGGTAAGTCTTGAGCAGGATCTGGCTGACTGGATGCAAATCGGCAACCAAATCCTCGATAAATTCCACCATGATTCTCCGGGCAGGCTGACGTTCGTGCTGGCCGCGGAAACGCCGCTGATGCTGATTCGCTTCAATACTCTGCTGGAGCAGGTGAACCAGCGCTATCCGCAGGCTACGGTGAAAATGCGCCAGTGGGATTACGACTCGCTGGACGCGATTACGCGTGGCGAGGTGGATTTGGGCTTCACCGGGCGTGAAACGCATCCGCGATCCCGCGAGCTGCTTAAGCTGATGCCGTGGTTTATCGACTACGAAATTCTGTTCAGCGATCGCCCCTGCGTCTATTTGCGCGAGGATCATCCGGCGCTTCAGCAAGAGTGGAATCTGGAGACCTTCCTGCGCTATCCCCATATCAGCATCTTCTGGGAACGCAGCGACACCTGGGCGCTTGATGAGGTGCTAAAGGAGATGGGACGCGAGCGCACGATCGCCATGAGCCTGCCGGGCTTTGAACAGGCGATGTTTATGGCGGCGCAGCCCAACCATAACTATATCGCCACGGCTCCGCACTACTGCCATCACTACAATGAACTCCACCAGCGGAAGCTGATCGCGCTTCCTATTCCCATTGACGAAGCGCAGGCTGAAAAGCTTACCGTTCCCTTCACGCTGATCTGGCATAAACGGAACAGCCACAATCCAAAAATCCTCTGGCTGCGGGAGACCATCAAGGCGCTGTACGGTGCGAGCGATCCAATTTTTGCCTAAGAAAATGTAAAGTTCGGTCCTAAGGCTTCTCTTACTCCCATTTACTGATTAAAACAGGAGTCAAGTTAAGCGATAATCATGTAACCGTTTAACCGATTACGACCATTATCAAGGAGCGAAAAATGGCTACGCACTTTGCAAGAGGGATACTTACGGAAGGACGTCTCGTATCGGCAAGAATTTCTTCAGCGTGTCATACTGAAGCACTCACTCTCCCGGAACACCGCAGGACGCGGTTTTTAGCGTCCAGAGCGCTTCTCGCAGAACTGCTGTTTATGCTGTACGGCACCAGCGAGCTGCCGGATATCATTACCCAACCCGAAGGCCGTCCGGTCTTTGCCGACCCGGATCTCCCTTGTTTTTCGATTGCCTACGCGGGCAATATCATTGGCGTCGCGCTGACCACCGAAGGGGATTGTGGGCTCGATATGGAACTTCAGCGCGCGACGCGCAGCTTCCATGGCGGTAATGCGCATGAAGACTATCCGCTCTCCAGCAATGAGAAGCTGTGGGTCCGCAACCAGAACGATCCTGTCGAAGCCAGAGCCCAGCTCATTACCTTACGCCAGAGCATTCGCAAGCTCTGTGGATGCGCCTCAGACGACGCCAGCCTGCTGCAGCTGCTGCCAGGCTCCGGACGTCTTCGTGCCACTCAGGCCACGCTGGTAGAGGCGCTCAGTGACGCAGAGGATGTGCTCATTTGGTCCATTGCGGTTACCCCCGCCATCGAACGCATGAAAATCTGGGAATTTGACAGTCAACAGGGATGGCGTAGCCTTCCTGATGTGCCCGAGCGCGCCAACGAGCCCGCCGCACGCCTGATGCGTTTAACCAGTTTACCGGCAGAAAAAGCATTCACCCTTAGCTGATCCAATCAGGGTCATCATGATGAAACAGGAGTAATCATGTCTGATACGTTGAAAGTCGTTACTTTACTGGGAAGCCTGCGCAAAGGTTCATTTAACGGGATGGTAGCCCGCACGCTGCCACAGCTGGCGCCTGCAGGTATGGAAATTAGCGCCCTGCCGTCTATTGGCGATATTCCGCTGTATGATGCGGATGTCCAGCAGGAAGAAGGGTTCCCGCAGAGCGTTGAGGCGCTGGCCGAACAGATCCGCCAGGCCGACGGCGTGGTCATCGTCACGCCAGAGTATAACTACTCGGTTCCGGGTGGCCTGAAGAATGCCATCGACTGGCTGTCCCGTTTACCTGAGCAGCCGCTGTCAGGCAAACCGGTGCTGATCCAGACCAGCTCCATGGGCGCGATTGGCGGCGCGCGCTGCCAGTATCACCTGCGCCAGATCCTGGTATTCCTCGATGCGATGGTGATGAACAAGCCGGAATTTATGGGCGGAGTGATTCAGAATAAGGTCGACCCGCAAACGGGTGAGGTGGTGGATCAGAGCACGCGCGACCATCTCTCTGGCCAGCTGACGGCGTTCGGGGATTATATTAAGCGAGTGAAGGCGTAAGATCATTGCGGCCTGATGCCCTCACCCTGACCCTCTCCCACGGGGAGAGGGAACAAACACTAAAGCCCTTTTCGAAGAAAAGGGCTTACTGTTTATTTGGCGTCAATAAACACAATCTTCAGCACAAACAGCAGCGCCACAACGATGACGCATGGGCTGAGGTCGCGGAAGCGGCCGGTACCGATCTTCATTACGCAGTAAGAGATAAAGCCCAGCGCGATACCTTCGGTAATCGAGAAGCTGAACGGCATCATCACGGCGGTAATAAACGCCGGCACCGCTTCGGTTAAATCATCCCACTTCACGCGTGACAGGCTGGAGGTCATCAGCACCCCCACGTAGATAAGCGCACCCGCCGCCGCGTACGGAGGCACCATGCCCGCCAGCGGAGAGAGGAAGATCACCAGCAGGAACAGAATACCCACGACCACCGCCGTCAGGCCGGTACGGCCGCCCACGGATACGCCGGAAGAAGATTCAATGTACGCGGTAACAGACGAGGTTCCGATAAACGCACCGGTTACAGAGGAGACGCTGTCCACAAACAGCGCCTGCTTCATCCGCGGGAATTTCCCTTTTTCATCCGCCAGACCCGCTTTATCGGTCACGCCAATCAGCGTGCCGGAGGAGTCGAACAGGTTCACCAGCATGAAGGAGAAAATCACGCCCGCCAGGCCCAGGTTCAGGGAGCCCGCCAGATCGACGTGACCAACAACGGTAGAGATGCTCGGTGGCGCGGAAACGATGCCGTTATAGTGAACGTCGCCCAGCATCCAGCCCAGCAGGGTGGTGACCACGATAGACACCAGCACCGCCGCGTGAATATTGCGGGAAGCCAGGATCGCGATGATAAAGAAGCCCAGCACGCCCAGCAGCACGTTATGAGAGGTCAGGTGACCGATGCTCACCAGCGTATCCGGGTTCGCCACGATAACGCCGGCGTTTTTCAGCCCCATCATACCGATGAACAGACCGATACCGCTGGTGATGCCCACGCGCAGGCTCACAGGAATGTTTGCAATCATCCAGTAACGCACGCGGAAAATGGTCAGCAGCAGTAGACCAACCGCGCCCCAGAAGATGGCGCCCATGCCAACCTGCCACGGCAGCCCCATCGCCTGAACGACCACGAACGCGAAGAACGCATTCAGGCCCATCGCCGGTGCCAGCGCAACCGGCAGGTTAGCGAACACACCCATCAGAATGCTGCCAAGGGCGGCGATCAGGCAGGTGGTTACAAAGACGGCGCTGGTATCCATGCCAGCAACGCCCAGAATTTGAGGGTTCACAAAAACGATATAGACCATCGTCAGGAAGGTGGTGAAACCCGCGATCACTTCGGTGCGTGCCGTTGTGCCGTGCTCGCGCAGTTTGAAAACGCGCTCAAGCAGACCCTGACCAGACGTCTGGGTAGTGTGTTGTTGACTCATCATCAATTTCCGAACAAGGAGGGAAAATTCGTCGCTATCCTATACCAAAATGCGACAATAGTGGCGGTTACGTGATACTTTTTTCATTGAATTTGCTTATACGGCAACGATTGCGTTTCGGCTAACTGCCGTACGTAAACGTTAAACTGGTTAAAAGGGAAAGGCATGTCCGGAATTGAAGCGGTATTTTTCGACTGCGACGGTACGCTGGTCGACAGTGAGGTCATTTGTTCCCGCGCGTATGTGGCCATGTTCCAGGAATTTGGCATTACGCTGGAACTCGAAGAGGTGTTTAAACGCTTTAAGGGCGTGAAGCTCTACGAGATCATCGACATCATTAACGAAGAACACGGCGTCGTTCTGGAGAAAGCGGCTCTGGAACCGGTGTACCGCGCCGAGGTTGCACGCCTGTTCGATTCGGAGCTGGAGGTGATTCCGGGCGCAAACGCGCTGCTGGATGCGATGACGGTACCAATCTGCGTGGTCTCTAACGGCCCGGTCAGCAAAATGCAGCACTCGCTGGGCAAGCTTGAGATGCTGCACCACTTCCCGGAAAAACTGTTCAGTGGCTACGATATCCAGCGCTGGAAGCCGGACCCGGCGCTGATGTTCCATGCGGCGAAAGCGATGGGCGTCAACGTAGAGAACTGCATTCTGGTGGATGACTCGTCTGCGGGCGCGCAGTCGGGGATTGATGCGGGAATGGAGGTGTTTTACTTCTGCGCCGACCCGCACAACAAGCCGATCGATCATCCAAAAGTCACGACCTTCACCGATCTGGCGCAGTTGCCCGCGCTGTGGAAGGCGCGCGGGTGGGATATTACTCGCTGAAAAAACAAAGCCGGATGGCGCTAACGCTTATCCGGCCTACAGGGCTAGTATGGCGGGTAAGCGCTAGTGCCACCCGCCACAAACATTACTCTTTTGGATCTTTACCCGCCAGCAGCTTGTCCAGCTCGTCGCCGCCCACGTGACGGAAGTCCTGACCTTTCACGAAGTAGAAAATGTATTCGCAAATGTTCTGGCAGCGGTCGCCGATACGCTCGATGGAGCGCGCGCAGAACAGGGCAGTCAGTACGCTTGGGATCGTACGGGAATCTTCCATCATGTAGGTCATCAGCTGACGCACGATGCCTTCATACTCCTGGTCGACCTTCTTGTCTTCACGGTAGATACGCACCGCTTCGTCCAGGTCCATACGCGCAAAGGCATCCAGCACGTCGTGCAGCATCTGCACGGTGTGACGGCCCAGCGACTCCAGACTCACCAGCAGCGGCTGGTGCTGCTGAGAGAACTTCTCCAGCGCGGTGCGGCAGATTTTATCCGCCACGTCACCAATACGCTCCAGCTCGGCGATGGTTTTGATGATCGCCATCACCAGACGCAGGTCGCTCGCCGTCGGCTGACGCTTCGCGATAATGCGCACACAGGCCTCGTCGATAGCGACTTCCATCATGTTGACGTTTTTGTCGCCTTCAATGACGCGCTTCGCCAGCTCGCTGTCCTGGTTGTGCATTGCCGTAATTGCATCAGAAAGCTGCTGCTCAACCATGCCACCCATGGTCATTACCTGCGTGCGGATGCTTTCCAGCTCTGCGTTGAACTGGCCTGAAATATGTTTATTAAGATTGAGGTTGTCCATGGTTTCTCCACATGCACTAAGGCAAATCAACCGTAGCGGCCAGTAATATAATCTTCGGTTTGTTTCTTCGCGGGCTTAGTGAACAGATCGTCCGTGTTGCTGAACTCAATCAATTCACCCAGGTACATAAACGCCGTGTGATCGGAACAACGTGCAGCCTGCTGCATGTTATGGGTCACGATAACCACGGTGTAATCCTGCTTCAGCTCGGTGATCAGCTCTTCAATGCGGCCGGTTGAGATCGGGTCCAGCGCTGAACACGGCTCATCCAGCAGCAACACTTCAGGGCGAATCGCAATACCGCGCGCAATGCACAGACGCTGCTGCTGACCACCGGAGAGAGAGTAACCGCTCTGGTGCAACTTATCTTTGGTTTCGTTCCATAATGCGGCCTTGGTCAAAGCCCACTGCACGCGCTCGTCCATATCGGCACGGGAGAGCTTTTCAAACAGGCGAACGCCAAAGGCGATGTTGTCATAAATGGACATCGGGAACGGTGTGGGTTTCTGGAACACCATCCCCACTTTGGCGCGCAGCAGGGCAATATCCTGAGCCTGGGTCAGAATGTTTTCGCCGTCGAGGATGATTTCCCCTTCAGCACGCTGCTCCGGATAGAGCGAATACATTTTGTTAAAGGTACGCAGCAGCGTGGATTTCCCACAGCCGGACGGACCGATAAATGCCGTGACCTGGTTCTTGGCGATATCCAGGTTGATGTTCTTCAGGGCATGGAATTTGCCGTAGTAGAAGTTCAAATCACGAACCTGAATCTTACCCGGGGCAGTATCAACCATACTCATTGACTCATTTCCTCATTCGGCGCCGCGAGCTGTCGCGCCGTAAAAAATTAACCGTGTTTCTTCTTCGCGAAAATGACGCGCGCCAGAATGTTCAGCAACAGTACGCAAAGGGTAATGATCAGCACCCCGGCCCAGGCCAGCTGCTGCCATTCCGCGAAGGGGCTCATCGCAAATTTAAAGATCGTCACCGGCAGGTTGGCGATCGGCTGCATCATGTCCGTGCTCCAGAACTGATTGGAGAGGGACGTAAACAGCAGCGGCGCCGTTTCACCCGCGATACGCGCCACCGCCAGCAGGATACCGGTCATGATCCCAGAGACCGATGCCTTCAGCGTAATCGCCGAGATCATCTTCCATTTCGGCGTACCCAGCGCATAAGCCGCTTCACGCAGGCTGTCCGGCACCAGTTTCAGCATGTTCTCGGTGGTTCGAATCACAATCGGCACCTGCAGCAGCGCCAGTGCAATCACGCCCGCCCAGCCAGAGAAGTGTTCCATCTGCGCCACCACCACGGTGTAAACAAACAGACCCACGACGATAGACGGTGCAGACAGCAGAATATCGTTGATGAAGCGAATGACTTCCGCCAGCCAGGATTTACGACCGTATTCTGCCAGGTAGATGCCCGCCATGATGCCCAGCGGCGTGCCAAAGACCGTCGCCCAGAGGATCAGCAGTCCGCTGCCCGCCAGGGCATTCGCCAGGCCACCACCCGCCGTGTTCGGCGGCGGCGTCATTTCGGTGAACAGCGACAGTGACATTCCGTCAATTCCGCGAACGACCGTCGAGAAGAGGATCCAGACCAGCCAGAACAGGCCGAATGCCATCGTCGCCATAGAGAGCGTCAGGGCAATGCGGTTTTTCATGCGGCGTCTGGCCTGCATTTTACGGCGAGATTCCGCCAGTTCAGCGGTTGCTTGCATTTCGAGAGTAGCCATTAGCGTGCCCCCTCATTTTTAGCGAGACGCATAATCATCAGCTTGGAAATCGCCAGAACAATGAAGGTGATAACGAACAGAATCAGACCCAGCTCCATCAGCGCCGCCACGTGCAGCCCCGATTCCGCTTCCGCAAATTCATTCGCCAGCGCCGAGGTAATACTGTTACCCGGCATATAGAGCGACGCGCTGTCGAGCTGGTAGGTGTTACCGATGATAAAGGTGACCGCCATGGTTTCACCCAACGCACGACCTAAGCCCAGCATCACGCCCCCGATCACCCCATTTTTGGTGAACGGAAGGACGATGCGCCAGATCACTTCCCAGGTGGTGCAGCCGATACCGTAGGCCGACTCTTTCATCATCACCGGCGTTTGTTCGAAGACATCGCGCATAACCGCCGCAATGTACGGAATAATCATGATGGCGAGGATCACACCTGCCGCCAGAATGCCAATACCGAAAGCCGGGCCAGAGAACAGGGCCCCCACAAACGGAATGGCAGAAAGAACGTTACCGACCGGTTCCTGGAAGTATGTGGCGAACAGCGGAGCAAAGATGAACAGGCCCCACATGCCGTAGACGATACTTGGAATGGCTGCCAGCAGTTCGATGGCAATACCCAGCGGGCGCCGCAGCCAGCCCGGCGCCAGTTCCGTCAGGAACAGGGCAATACCAAAGCTTACCGGAACCGCAATCAGAAGGGCGATGAACGAGGTCATCAACGTGCCGTAAATCGGCACCAGGGCACCGTAGATGTCGTTCGGCGCGTCCCACTCTTTGGTCCACAGGAAGGAGAAACCGAATTTCTGGATGCTCGGCCATGAGGAGAAAATCAGAGACACGATAATGCCGCCCAGCAGCAATAGCACAATCAGCGCAGCCAGTTTAACCAGCGCGCTGAAAATCATGTCACCTTTTTTACCCGGAGGGTTAAATGCAGGCTTGGTTGCAGCCATAAATTACTCTTCTGTTTGAGACGTTTTTACGAATATGCCCGGTGGCGCTAACGCTTACCGGGCCTACAGCTTAAACCGTAGGGCGGGTAAGCGCAGCGCCACCCGCCATCTTCGTTAAATATATCCTGTTAGTACAGCGCTTTACCGCTGCTGTCTTTCACGTTGGTTTTCCATGCAGCGCGAATCTGCTCAACCACGTTGTCCGGCAGGGTGGCGTAATCCAGAGCGTTAGCCTGTTTGCCGCCGTTTTTGTATGCCCAGTCGAAGAACTTCAGCACTTCGGTGCCCTGCTCAGGTTTCTTCTGCTCTTTGTGAACCAGGATGAAGGTGGTAGAGGTGATTGGCCATGCACCTTCGCCTTTCTGGTTAGTCAGATCCTGCGCGAACGATTTGCTCCAGTCAGCGCCTTTCGCTGCGTTAGCAAAGTTCTCTTCGGTTGGGCTAACCGGTTTGCCGTCGGCTGAAACCAGTTTGGTGTAGGACAGGTTGTTCTGCTTCGCATACGCATACTCTACGTAGCCGATGGAGCCAGGCAGACGCTGTACGAACGCAGCGATACCGTCGTTACCTTTACCGCCCAGACCGGTTGGCCAGTTAACGGTAGAGCCGGAGCCGACTTTAGATTTCCACTCTTCGTTCACTTTTGCCAGGTAGCTGGTGAACACGAAAGAGGTACCGGAACCATCCGCGCGGCGAACCACGGCGATGTTCTGAGAAGGCAGCTTCAGGCCTGGGTTGAGTTTGGCGATCGCTTCGTCATCCCATTTTTTGATTTTGCCCAGGTAGATGTCACCCAGGGTTTTGCCGTCCAGCACCAGCTCGCCCGACTTCACGCCCGGCAGGTTGATGGCCAGGACCACGCCACCGATCACGGTCGGGAACTGGAACAGGCCTTCCTGAGCCAGTTTGTCATCAGACAGCGGAGCGTCTGATGCGCCGAAATCAACCGTGTTCGCGGTAATTTGTTTCACGCCACCGGAGGAGCCGATACCCTGATAGTTAACCTTGTTACCAGTTTCTTTCTGGTAGGTATCCGCCCATTTGGCATACACCGGCGCAGGGAAGGTTGCACCAGCGCCAGTCAGGCTTGCTTCTGCAAATACAGAGAACGCGCTCAGAGATAAGGTCGCGGCGACAACAGTTGCGACAGTGGTACGCATAACTTTCATAATGTCTCCTGCAAGATTTTCGTAAATCGTTGTTTAGTGGCTACGATGAGCAAAATAGGACAAACAGGTGACAGATAAATGTACGAATTATGACAGTTTTATGACAATGGAAATTTCACTTAAAAACAAGCAAAATAAATATTATATTTCAATGCATTAGCCACTTTTATGACAAGACGTTTTCAGAAATATTTTCTTTATGTGACACTGAAAAAAGTAGCTGAAGATGACAAATTGTCATTATTAAAAATGAGAAAGGATTGATGAAAAACAAACCAGGCAGGATAAAAAAGCTCCACCCGAAGGTGGAGCCTGAAGGGATTATTCTACGGTAACCGATTTCGCCAGGTTACGCGGCTGGTCGACGTCGGTGCCTTTGATCAGCGCCACGTGATAGGCCAGCAGCTGCAGCGGAACGGTGTAGAAGATGGGTGCAATCACCTCTTCCACATGCGGCATCTCGATGATGTGCATGTTGTCATTGCTGACAAAACCGGCATCTTTGTCGGCGAAGACGTACAGGACACCACCGCGGGCGCGGACTTCTTCGATGTTAGATTTCAGTTTTTCCAGCAGTTCGTTGTTTGGTGCCACAACGATGACCGGCATATCCGCGTCAATCAGCGCCAGCGGGCCGTGTTTCAGCTCGCCTGCCGCATAGGCTTCAGCGTGAATGTAGGAGATCTCTTTCAGCTTCAGCGCGCCTTCCAGCGCAATCGGATACTGATCGCCACGACCCAGGAACAGGGCGTGATGTTTATCAGAGAAGTCTTCCGCCAGCGCTTCAATGCGTTTGTCCTGAGACAGCATCTGCTCAATGCGGCTCGGCAGCGCCTGTAGGCCGTGAACGATGTCGTGCTCAACGGAAGCATCTTCGCCTTTCAGACGCGCCAGCTTCGCCACCAGCATCAGCAGAACGGTCAGCTGCGTGGTAAACGCTTTGGTGGAGGCCACGCCGATTTCGGTGCCTGCTTTGGTCATCAGCGCCAGATCGGATTCACGCACCAGGGAAGAGCCAGGAACGTTGCAGATGGCCAGTGAGCCCAGGTAACCCAGCTCTTTAGAGAGACGCAGCGCGGCAAGCGTGTCCGCCGTTTCGCCAGACTGGGAAAGGGTGATCATCAGGCTGTTACGACGCACCGCAGATTTGCGATAGCGGAATTCAGACGCGATTTCCACATCGCACGGCACGCCCGCCAGGGATTCAAACCAGTAGCGAGAAACCATACCGGAGTTGTAGGAGGTGCCGCAGGCCACGATCTGAATGTGCTCAACCTTGCCGAGCAGTTCGTTCGCGTTTGCACCCAGCTCGCTCAGATCCACTTCACCGTGGCTGATGCGCCCGGTCAGGGTGTTTTTGATGGCGTTTGGCTGCTCGTAAATCTCTTTCTGCATGTAGTGACGGTAAGCGCCTTTATCGCCCGCGTCGTACTGCAGATTCGATTCGATCTCCTGACGTTTCACCTGCTCGCCTTTGGTATCGAACACGGTCACGCTGCGGCGAGTCACTTCCGCGATATCACCCTCTTCGAGGAAGATAAAGCGACGGGTAACCGGCAGGAGCGCCAGCTGGTCAGAAGCGATGAAGTTTTCGCCCATGCCCAGACCGATAACCATCGGGCTACCGGAACGCGCGGCCAGCAGCGTGGACGGGTCGCGGGAATCCATGATCACCGTACCGTACGCACCGCGCAGCTGAGGGATAGCACGCAGCACCGCATCACGCAGTGTGCCGCCCTGCTCCAGCTCCCAGTGCACCAGGTGAGCAATCACTTCGGTGTCAGTTTCAGAGACGAAGGTGTAGCCGCGCGCTTTCAGTTCTTCGCGTAGCGGTTCGTGGTTTTCGATAATGCCGTTGTGCACGACCACGATGTGTTCAGACACATGCGGGTGCGCGTTACCTTCAGACGGTTCACCGTGCGTCGCCCAGCGGGTGTGCGCAATACCGGTACCACCGCGCAGCGGATGTTCTTCCGCGGCCTGGGCCAGCATCTGCACTTTTCCGAGACGACGCAGACGGGTCATATGGCCTTCTGCATCGACGACAGCCAGACCGGCTGAGTCGTAACCACGGTATTCCAGACGACGTAAACCTTCGAGAAGGATTTCAGCAATATCACGCTGCGCAACTGCGCCAACAATTCCACACATAATTTTAGATTCCGAATTTAGGCATTATGCCTGCGTTGTCGCTGACCTGTATTTGCCCTTTCCGGGCGCCCCGAGCCTTGTAGAGAGTGGGGTTATTTTTATGGGTACTGCTTGTGGGGGGAGGATTATATTATCCCCTCACCCCGGCCCTCTCCCCAAAGGGGCGAGGGAGAAAAACACCGCACCGAACGATCCCCTCTCCCCTGTGGGGAGAGGGTTAGGGTGAGGGGTAAATCCGTTACTTTTTCTTCACCGGGCGTTTCCAGCCCTGCTTGCTGACCTGCGGAACGCGGCTTAACACCAGCGCGTTCTCGGCCACATCGCGCGTGACGGTTGTTCCGGCGGCAATGGTCACCCCGTTACCCACGGTAACAGGCGCCACCAGCTGCGTATCGGAGCCAACGAACACGTCATCACCGATGATGGTTTTAAACTTATTCGCGCCGTCATAGTTACAGGTAATCGTCCCTGCACCAATATTCACGTTATTGCCAATTTCCGCGTCGCCAAGATAGGTCAGATGACCGGCTTTCGAGCCTTTACCCAGACGCGCTTTTTTCATTTCCACGAAGTTACCCACGTGAGCGCCTTCCAGCAGCTCAGCGCCCGGGCGCAGACGTGCAAACGGGCCGATGGTACAGGCGGCATCCAGACGGGCATCTTCCACCACGCTGTACGGGCTGACTTCGCAGTCGTCACCGATGACGCTGTTTTTAATCACGCAGCCGGTGCCAATTTTGACGCGGTTGCCCAGCGTCACGTTACCCTCGAGGATAACGTTAGTATCAATCTCAACGTCACGCCCGTGAGATAACGAACCACGCAGATCGAAACGCGCCGGATCGCGCAGCATCACGCCCGCCAGCAGCAGTTTTTCAGCCTGCTCGGACTGATAAATACGCTCAAGACGAGAAAGCTGCAGGCGGTTGTTCACACCGTCCGTTTCGCTGATGCGCGCCGGATGAACGGCGGCAATTTCACGCCCTTCGTGGTACGCCATCGCAATGATGTCGGTGATGTAGTATTCACCCTGCGCGTTGTTGTTGTTGAGTTTGGACAGCCAGCGCTTCATATCCGCGCCATTGGCAATCAGGATACCGGTGTTGATCTCCTGAATCTTGCGCTGTTCGTCGCTGGCATCTTTATGCTCAACAATACCCGTGACGTTACCGTTTTCACGGGTGATGCGGCCATAACCGCTCGGATCGTCCAGCACGACGGTCAACAAACCGATGCCGCCCTGCGGTTTGGCTGCACGCAGGCGAGTCAGTGTTTCAACGGAGATCAGCGGGACATCGCCGTAGAGCATCAAAATGTCTTCGTCATCCGCAAAGAAAGGCGCTGCCTGCTGCATCGCATGGCCTGTACCCAACTGTTCGGCCTGAAGCACCCAGTTGAGCTTGTCATCGCTCAGCGTCTTTTTAAGCAGATCTCCACCGTGGCCGTAGACCAGGTGGACCTGACTCGCACCCAGTTCATTCGCTGCATCAATGACATGCTGCACCATTGGCTTTCCTGCAAGCGTGTGGAGCACCTTAGGCAGATCGGAATACATGCGGGTTCCTTTGCCTGCGGCAAGGATCACCACGCTCATCGCACTGTTTGACATACGCATCCTGACGGTAGTTTGAGTGAGAAGTAAAAACGTTTGATGCTTAAAATTCTACATCTTTTTCATCATGAATTAAGGCCGAAAAAAAAAGCCAGCCTGGTATCCAGACTGGCTTTTGTGCTTTTCAAGCCGGTGTTACATCGCTTTTTTGGTCAACTCGATAACGCGCAGTTTCGCGATCGCTTTGGCCAGCTCCGCAGACGCCTGAGCGTAATCCACGTCACCATGAGAGCTGCTAATGTGCTCTTCAGCCTTACGCTTCGATTCCAGGGCTCGCGCTTCGTCGAGATCCTGGCCACGGATAGCGGTATCGGCCAGAACGGTCACACTGCCAGGCTGCACTTCAAGAATGCCGCCAGACAGATAGATAAACTCTTCGTGACCGAACTGTTTAACGATGCGGATCATACCAGGCTTAATGGCGGTGAGCAGCGGTGCGTGACCCGGGAAGATACCCAGTTCACCTTCACTACCCGTTACCTGGATTTTCTCGACCAGACCAGAGAACATTTGTTGCTCTGCGCTGACGACGTCCAGGTGGTAAGTCATTGCCATATCACCCTCCGATTAAGGCGTTAAAGTTTTTTGGCTTTTTCCACGGCTTCGTCGATGGAACCAACCATGTAGAACGCCTGCTCCGGCAGGTGATCGTATTCGCCTTCCATGATGCCTTTAAAGCCACGGATGGTGTCTTTCAGGGAAACGTATTTACCCGGAGAACCGGTGAATACTTCCGCAACGAAGAATGGCTGGGACAGGAAGCGCTGGATCTTACGCGCACGTGCTACCACCAGTTTGTCTTCTTCAGACAGTTCATCCATACCCAGGATGGCGATGATGTCTTTCAGTTCCTGGTAACGCTGCAGCAGGGACTGTACGCCACGCGCGGTGTCGTAGTGTTCCTGACCAACAACCAGTGGATCCAGCTGACGGCTGGTGGAGTCCAGCGGGTCAACGGCCGGGTAGATACCCAGAGACGCGATCTGACGGCTCAGTACCACGGTTGCATCTAAGTGCGCAAAGGTGGTGGCTGGTGATGGGTCAGTCAAGTCATCCGCAGGTACGTATACCGCCTGAACGGAGGTGATAGAACCGGTTTTGGTAGAGGTGATACGTTCCTGAAGAACACCCATCTCTTCCGCCAGCGTAGGCTGATAACCTACCGCTGAAGGCATACGACCCAGCAGTGCAGATACTTCAGTACCGGCCAGGGTGTAACGATAGATGTTATCAACGAACAGCAGAACGTCACGGCCTTCGTCACGGAATTTCTCAGCCATAGTCAGACCGGTCAGCGCAACGCGCAGACGGTTTCCTGGTGGCTCGTTCATCTGGCCGTAAACCAGGGATACTTTGTCCAGAACGTTGGAGTCGGTCATTTCGTGGTAGAAGTCGTTACCCTCACGAGTACGTTCACCTACGCCCGCAAACACAGAGTAACCGGAGTGCTCGATCGCGATGTTACGGATCAGCTCCATCATGTTTACGGTTTTACCTACGCCCGCACCACCGAACAGACCGACTTTACCGCCCTTCGCGAACGGACACATCAGGTCGATAACTTTGATACCGGTTTCCAGCAGTTCCTGAGAGCTGGACAGCTCTTCGTAGGAAGGTGCCGCGCGGTGGATAGCCCAACGCTCTTCTTCACCGATGTCGCCTTTCATGTCGATTGGTTGACCCAATACGTTCATGATACGACCCAGTGTTGCTTTACCTACCGGGACTTCGATCGGGTGCTCAAGGTCTTTTACTTCCAGACCACGACGCAGACCGTCGGAAGAACCCATCGCGATGGTACGCACGATACCGCCGCCGAGCTGCTGCTGAACTTCCAGCACCAGGCTCTCGTTACCATTCTGTACCTCAAGCGCGTCGTACACGCGTGGTACGGCGTCCTGAGGGAACTCGACGTCCACCACGGCGCCGATTACCTGGACAATCTTTCCAGTAGCCATCTTGAATCCTCTACGTAATTCGTAAACCTGGTTAAACCGCGGCGGCCCCCGAGACGATCTCGGTGAGTTCCTGAGTAATGCTGGCCTGACGAGCTTTGTTGTAAACCAACTGCAGCTCTTTAATCAGGCTGCCGCCATTATCGGTCGCGGCTTTCATCGCCACCATTCGTGCGGCCTGCTCGCTGGCCAGGTTTTCTACAACGCCCTGATAAACCTGAGATTCAACGTAACGACGCAGCAGGGTATCCAGCAGCGGTTTCGGATCGGGTTCATACAGGTAATCCCAGGTTTTTTGCTTCAGCTCGCCATCTTCTGATGCCGGTAACGGCAGCATCTGCGTGAGCGTTGGAACCTGAGACATGGTGTTAATGAATTTGTTGCTGACAACGTACAGTCTGTCCAGACGGCCTTCATCATAAGCCTGCAACATCACTTTAACCGGGCCGATCAGTTCGGACAGGGACGGGTTATCACCCATACCGGTCACCTGAGCGACAATGTTGCCGCCAACGGAGTTAAAGAAAGAGACGCCTTTAGAGCCGATCATTGCGATATCGCACTGAACGCCTTTTTCAGACCATGCTTTCATATCCGCCAGCAGTTTTTTGAACAGGTTAATGTTCAAGCCGCCACACAGACCACGGTCGGTCGACACCACCAGGTAGCCCACGCGCTTAACGTCGCGTTCTTCCAGGTAAGGGTGCTTATATTCCAGATTACCGTTTGCAAGGTGACCAATCACTTTGCGCATGGTTTCTGCATAAGGACGGCTGGCCGCCATGCGATCCTGCGATTTACGCATTTTGGAAGCGGCGACCATCTCCATCGCTTTAGTGATCTTTTGCGTGTTCTGGACGCTTGCGATCTTACTACGTATCTCTTTTGCGCCGGCCATGAGCTTCTCCTCAATGCCAGGCGGCTTGTCCTGAGACAAGCCGCCGGACGATTACCAGGATTGGGTTGCTTTGAAGGAATCGAGGATAGCTTTCAGCTTGCCTTCGATTTCGTCGTTATAGCCACCGGTCTGGTTGATCTCTTGCATCAGCGGAGCGTGATCACGGTCGACGTAAGCCAGCAGAGCGGCTTCGAAGCTACCGATTTTCG
This sequence comes from Enterobacter pseudoroggenkampii, assembly GCF_026420145.1. Taxonomy (NCBI): domain Bacteria; kingdom Pseudomonadati; phylum Pseudomonadota; class Gammaproteobacteria; order Enterobacterales; family Enterobacteriaceae; genus Enterobacter; species Enterobacter pseudoroggenkampii. Next base: position 23,249 of record NZ_JAPMLV010000003.1, on the reverse strand, counting down.
CCAGTTCCACATCTTCGAGGTAACCGCGTTCAGCCGCGAACAGAACCAGGCCCTGCTGAGCAACAGACATTGGTGCGTACTGTTTCTGCTTCAGCAGCTCGGTCACTTTCTGACCGTGGCTCAGCTGTTTACGGGTTGCTTCGTCCAGATCGGATGCGAACTGAGAGAACGCAGCCAGTTCACGATACTGTGCCAGCGCGGTACGGATACCACCGGACAGTTTCTTGATGATCTTGGTCTGAGCAGCACCACCAACACGGGATACGGAGATACCCGGGTTAACTGCCGGACGAATACCGGAGTTAAACAGGTTGGTTTCCAGGAAGATCTGACCATCGGTAATGGAGATTACGTTGGTCGGAACGAACGCAGAAACGTCACCCGCCTGGGTTTCAATGATCGGCAGCGCGGTCAGAGAGCCCGTTTTACCCTTCACTTCACCTTTGGTGAAGTTCTCGACGTATTCCGCGTTAACGCGGGAAGCACGCTCCAGCAGACGAGAGTGGAGGTAGAATACGTCGCCAGGGAACGCTTCACGTCCAGGTGGACGACGGAGCAGCAGGGAAACCTGACGATAAGCAACAGCCTGTTTAGACAGGTCATCGTATACGATCAGTGCATCTTCACCGCGGTCACGGAAGTATTCGCCCATTGCGCAACCGGCGTATGGCGCCAGGTATTGCAGTGCAGCAGATTCAGACGCAGTTGCTACCACAACGATGGTGTTAGACAGTGCGCCGTGTTCTTCCAGTTTACGAACCACGTTAGAAATGGTGGACGCTTTCTGGCCGATGGCCACGTACACGCATTTGATGCCGGAGTCACGCTGGTTGATGATGGCGTCGATAGCCATCGCGGTTTTACCGGTCTGACGGTCACCGATGATCAGTTCACGCTGACCACGACCGATTGGAATCATGGCATCAACGGACTTATAACCTGTCTGAACAGGCTGATCTACGGACTGACGGTCGATAACGCCTGGTGCGATAACTTCGATTGGGGAGAAGCCATCGTGCTCAACCGGACCTTTACCGTCGATTGGCGCACCCAGGGTGTTAACAACGCGACCCAGCAGGCCACGGCCAACCGGTACTTCCAGAATACGGCCAGTACACTTAACCTTCATGCCTTCGGCGAGGTCAGCGTATGGACCCATCACAACTGCACCTACGGAGTCGCGCTCCAGGTTCAGTGCGATAGCGTAACGGTTACCCGGCAGGGAAATCATCTCACCCTGCATACAATCGGCCAGGCCGTGGATGCGGATAACACCGTCACTTACAGAAACAATAGTACCTTCGTTGTGAGCTTCACTCACAACACTGAACTGAGCAATGCGCTGCTTGATCAGTTCGCTGATTTCGGTGGAATTCAGTTGCATGCTCCAGTCCCCTTAAGACTGCAAGACGTCTGCAAGGCGTTCAAGACGGCCGCGTACGCTGCCATCAATGACCATATCACCCGAGCGGATGATTACGCCTGCCATTACAGACTTATCGATTTTGCAATTCAGCTTAACTTTGCGTGACAGACGTTTTTCCATCGCGGCGGTGATTTTCGCAAGCTGTTCGTTACTCAGTTCAGTCGCAGAAGTCACTTCAACTTCAGCGGTTGCTTCACTAAGGGCACGTAAGTGCTCAAACTGCTCGAGAACATCCGGGAGCACACGGAGACGACCATTTTCTGCCATCACCTTAATCAGGTTCTGGCCGTTGGCATCCAGTTGCTCTCCGCACACGGCGATAAACGACGCGGCGACAGTTTCAGGTGCTAACGCACCGGAAAGCAACTCAGCCATTTGTTCGTTTTTCGTCACCTCAGCGGCAAACGCCAGCATATCCTGCCAGCGATCGACATTGTGGTGTTCGACAGCAAAGTCAAAAGCTGCTTTGGCGTAGGGGCGAGCTACCGTAACAAATTCAGACATCAGCCCCTCCCTCCTTACAGTTCAGCGACAAGTTTGTCCACGATGTCGCTGTTAGCAGCTTCATCCACGGAACGTTCGATGATCTTCTCGGCGCCAGCAACAGCCAGAATCGCAACCTGCTTACGCAGTTCTTCACGAGCACGTTTACGCTCAGCATCAATTTCTGCCTGAGCCTGTGTCACGATCTTAGTACGTTCCTGTTCTGCTTCAGCTTTGGCTTCGTCCAGGATCTGCGAACGGCGTTTGTTAGCCTGTTCGATGATTACCTGAGCTTCCGCTTTCGCTTTTTTCAGCTGGTCTGTCGCGTTGGCCTGTGCAAGGTCCAAATCTTTCTTAGCGCGTTCTGCAGAAGCCAGACCGTCAGCAATTTCTTTCTGACGTTTTTCGATGGCAGCCATTAAAGGCGGCCATACATACTTCATGCAGAACCAGACAAAGAGAATAAACGCGATGGCCTGGCCGAGGATTGTTGCGTTCATGTTCACAGCACAATACCTCTTTAATTTCTGTGGCTTAGGGTTTTAAAACTACTACTACGCGACAGCAAACATCACGTACAGACCCAGACCTACAGCGATCATTGGGATAGCATCCACCAGACCCATAACGATAAAGAACTGAGTACGCAGCAGAGGAATCAGATCAGGTTGACGCGCTGCGCCTTCCAGGAATTTGCCCCCGAGGATGCCGATACCGATCGCAGCACCGATAGCCGCCAGACCCATCATCACAGCGGCAGCCATGTACAGCAGATCCATATTCAGGTTTTCCATGACAGTCTCCAGTTTGTTTCAATTAAAACGTAGTAGTGTTGGTAAAAAATCAGTGCTCTTCAGACGCCATCGACAGATAGACGATCGTCAGAACCATGAAGATAAAGGCTTGCAGCGTAATGATCAGGATGTGGAAAATGGCCCACGGCACATTCAGAACCCACTGTGACCACCACGGCAGAAGACCCGCGATCAGAATGAAAATCAGCTCACCCGCATACATGTTGCCGAACAGTCGCAGACCCAGTGAAACAGGTTTGGACAGCAGGCTAACGCCTTCCAGGATCAGGTTGACCGGAATAAACGCCCAGTGGTTGAACGGCTGCAAGGTAAGCTCTTTCACAAAGCCGCTTACGCCTTTCATTTTGATGCTGTAGAAAAGAATCAGGATAAACACGCCCAGCGCCATCGACAGGGTGATGTTCACGTCCGCAGACGGTACAACACGCAGTGCAGGCAGGCCGAAGATGTGCTCGCCGATAAACGGCAGCAGATCGATTGGCAGCAGGTCCATCAGGTTCATCAGGAAGACCCAAACGAACACGGTCAGCGCCAGCGGAGCAATCAGCTTGCTCTTGCCATGGTACATGTCTTTGACGCTGCCATGGACGAAGCCGATGATCATTTCGATGAAGGTCTGGAATTTCCCTGGTACACCGCTGGTCGCTCGTTTAGCAACACCGCGGAACATGGCCAGGAACAGAAGACCCAAAACCACCGAGAAGAACATGGAGTCGATGTTGATCGTCCAGAAGGTGGCCGGGGGGTTATGTGGATCCACCAGCGAGAATGTACGCAGGTCCAGCTGAAGGTTATTCAGATGGTGACCTATGTAATCCTGCGGCGTCATATTTTCTGAAGCCATGATGCCTTTTACCCTTTGTTATTGATTACAGCTGGAGCCAGAACTTGTACCACCAGCACCAAAACCCACGTTGCTATCAGCGGCATGAAGACCACTTTCAAAACCGCCAGCGCCATCACCAGTAGAGCAAAGGTCAGCAACACCTTACACACTTCGCCGAGGGCGAAGGACCAAGCCACGCGGCCTTTGGCGGGTGTATGCGCCTGATGACGCCAGGCAAAAATCATAAACAACACGTTTGGCAGCACAACCGCCAAACCCCCGCACACGGCGGAGATGCCCCAGAAGGGGTCTTTGAGGCTAAACAGCAGTCCACTTGCTATCACAGCCAGAAACTGAACGAACAGAAGCTTACGAGCAACGTTTCTACTCAAGAGCGACACAGACATCACGTTTTTACTCCTGCTCCCTTCGAGGTATGCCGCGTGTCGTATAAAACGTCCTTTAAGGCTCAGAGTCAAGCATCAAAAAGCGGTCAAATTATACGGTGCGCACCCGTGATTTCAAACATTAAGTAGCGAAAAGGTGAATAAATGTTTAAATATTTTTCCCCACCGCTATTTTTTAACTTTCGCTGAAAGCGTCAACCTTCGACCAAAACTGCAAACAGCGCGAAAACGTTGTCGATAAAGCGTGCACGAGATCACAAAACACACATTTGCGATAAGGTTGTATTTATCAAAGGCGCAAATCACGAAAATTTATCTTTATGAAATTAAACACAAAATGTCGCAACTATTTTCAAAACAGCCCAGTACACAATAAAAACCTTTTATTGACATTCTTAATAAATAATTAACATTACGTTCTGGTTACTGCCTTCCACTTTTAGCAGACTTATATTTTCACAGATGACTATCTTCTCGGTGAATAATAGGCGCTACGTTAACTGGAAGAAAAACCTTAGTGAAGTAGAGGTTAAAAGCTCCCCGATAAAACCCTGGTAGTTGTGCTGTTTTTTAACATGATAAGAACAGCACGAATTCCACATTTTTTATTAATTTTTTAAAAATTGTTTGGCTTAATTATCACCAGATGGCGTTCACCTTCGAGCTGAGGAATCTGTAATTTCTCAATAGACTCGACAGCAAAACCGTCTGGAAGCTGTTCAATCTCATCGCCTGGCAACTGCCCTTTCAGCGCATAAAAGCGGCCGTTCTCCGCAGGCAAGTGCTTACACCAGCTCACCATGTCATTGAGCGAAGCAAACGCGCGGCTGATAACCCCGTCAAACGGCGGCTCTGCCGGGAACTCCTCTACCCTGCTCTGCACGGGCGTAATGTTCTCAAGCTTCAGCTCATGCTGTACCTGACGTAAAAAGCGCACGCGCTTGCCGAGGCTGTCCAGCAGCGTGAAATGGCTCTCAGGGCGAACAATCGACAGCGGAACGCCCGGTAAACCTGGACCCGTACCCACGTCGATGAAACGCTCACCTTTCAACCATGGGGCAACCACGATGCTATCGAGTATATGGCGGACGAGCATCTCGTTGGGGTCGCGAACAGACGTCAGGTTGTACGCTTTGTTCCATTTGTTCAGCATATCGACATAGGCCACCAGCTGATTTTTCTGGTGATCGGTGAGCGAAATACCTGCCTGATCCAGCAGACGAGAGAGTTTGTTGAGCACGGTGAATACCTGTTTAGAGATTTTTCGCCCGGTGGCGCTGCCGCTTACCGGGCCTACGAATAAGTAGGGCGGGTAAGCGAAGCGCCACCCGCCAAAAGCAATGTCAATTACGCGCTGCGGCGCAGCATACCTTGCTTTTTCAGCCAGACCAGCAGGATCGAAATCGCCGCAGGGGTAACCCCCGAGATGCGGGACGCCTGACCGATCGACACCGGTTTGTGATCGTTCAGCTTGGCGATCACTTCGTTAGAAAGGCCCGTCACCTGGCGGTAGTCCAGCATTTCCGGCAGCAGCGTGTTTTCGTTACGCTGCTGTTTTTCGATCTCATCCTGCTGACGCGCGATGTAACCTTCGTACTTCACCTGGATCTCAACCTGCTCTGCCGCTTCAGCGTCTTCCAGGCCCGGCGCGAACGCGGTCAGTTTGACCAGGTTCTCGTAGGTGACTTCAGGACGGCGCAGCAGATCTTCCCCGCTGGCCTCGCGCGACAGCGGTGCTGTTAAGTGAGCGTTTACTTCGGCAGCAGTTTCCGCCTGCGGATTCACCCAGGTGGTTTTCAGACGCTGACGTTCCTGTTCAATGCGTTCCAGCTTCTCGTTGAAGCGCGCCCAGCGTTCGTCATCGACCAGACCGAGTTCACGGCCCATTTCGGTCAGACGCAGGTCGGCGTTATCTTCACGCAGCATCAGGCGATATTCTGCGCGAGAGGTAAACATACGGTACGGTTCTTTGGTACCCAGCGTGCAGAGATCGTCAACCAGCACGCCCAGGTACGCCTGAGAACGGCCGGGTGCCCAGCCTTCTTTCTCGGCAGAGAAGCGCGCAGCGTTCAGGCCGGCAAGCAGGCCCTGTGCAGCCGCTTCTTCGTAGCCGGTGGTGCCGTTAATCTGACCCGCGAAGAACAGACCGTGGATGAATTTGCTCTCCAGGGTCGGCTTCAGGTCACGCGGATCGAAGAAATCGTACTCAATAGCGTAGCCAGGGCGAACGATTTTTGCGTTCTCCATACCCTGCATTGAGCGAACAATTTGCATCTGCACGTCGAACGGCAGGCTGGTGGAGATGCCGTTCGGGTAAATTTCGTTTGAGGTCAGCCCTTCCGGCTCCAGGAAGATCTGGTGCTGGTTGCGATCGGCGAAGCGCATCACTTTGTCTTCGATCGACGGACAGTAGCGTGGACCGATCCCTTCGATCACGCCAGCATACATGGGGCTACGATCGAGGTTATTGCGGATCACGTCATGGGTTTTCTCGTTGGTATGCGTGATGTAGCACGGTACCTGCTGCGGATGCTGTGCCGCATTGCCCATGAACGAGAAGACCGGCATTGGGTTATCACCGTGCTGTTGCGCCAGCACGCTGAAATCAATGGTGCGCGCATCAATACGCGGCGGCGTGCCTGTTTTCAGGCGGCTAACGCGCAGTGGCAGTTCGCGCAGACGACGAGACAGTGGAATAGACGGCGGATCGCCAGCACGGCCACCACTGTAGTTATCCAGACCGATATGAATTTTACCGTCCAGGAATGTGCCCACGGTCAGCACCACGGCTTTCGCGCGGAATTTGAGACCCATCTGGGTCACGGCACCCACGACGCGATCGTTCTCAACGATAAGATCTTCAACCGCCTGCTGGAAGATCATCAGGTTCGGCTGGTTCTCCAGGGCGGTACGCACCGCCTGACGGTAAAGTACGCGGTCTGCCTGAGCACGGGTCGCACGGACAGCGGGGCCTTTACTCGCGTTTAGTATCCTAAACTGGATGCCAGCCCGATCGATCGCTTTCGCCATCAGGCCGCCAAGTGCATCCACTTCTTTTACCAGGTGTCCTTTCCCAATGCCGCCAATCGCCGGATTACAGGACATTTGTCCCAGCGTGTCGATATTGTGTGTCAAAAGCAGGGTCTGCTGACCCATTCGCGCTGCGGCCATTGCGGCCTCAGTGCCTGCGTGACCCCCGCCAATGATGATGACGTCAAAAGGATCCTGATAAAACATGGTGGTCTGCCTCGCGTAAAGCGGTATGAAAATGGATTGAAGCCCGGGCCGTGGATTCTACTCAACTTTAGTCTTTCGAGAAAGCATTGGGATCCTGGGCTATTAAAAAGAAGATCTTTTTATTTAGAGATCTGTTCTATTGTGATCTCTTATTAGGATCGCGAACCTGTGTGGATAAGTCCGATCTCATAAAGAAGATCATGCAGTTAGAAAGGATCGTTTGCTGTGAATGATCGGTGATCCTGGACCGTATAAGCTGGGATCAGATCGCGACTTTATGCACAGGCCAAAAACGACGCTACGGTTGTTCTTTGGATAACTACGGGTTAATACGAGCTTTTAACCAGAGTTATCCACATCTGTTCGCGCGATCTTTAATCGTTTTTGAGTAAATTTTTCCATTCCGCGAGCCAGATCTCGGCTGGATCCTCCGGAATGTCATGATCGAGGATGTTGATCTTGAGCGTTTCACCCAGCTGTTTTGCTCCGCAGGAGGTGACAGCGGCTTCGACTTTCTCTATTGCCCCGCAAAAGGTGTCATATTCGCGACTGCCGATCCCCACTGCGCCAAAACGGACGTTTGACAGGTCGGGCTGCTGTTCCAGCAGTTCGTCATATAAAGGTTGCAGGTTATCCGGCAGATCGCCCGCGCCGTGCGTGGAGGTGATCAGCAGCCAGACCCCGTCAGTCGGGAGATCTTCCAGCAACGGGCCGTGCAGGGTTTCCGTGGAAAAGCCCGCATCTTCCAGCTTTTCAGCCAGATGTTCCGCTACGTATTCCGCACCACCAAGGGTGCTGCCGCTGATAAGGGTAATGTCCGCCATTGATCGCTCGCCTGGATAAAGAGACGGCCATTGTACGCTGTGAGCGAGCTGGGATCTACCTGTGGAAAATGTGGGAATGAATTTGCCCGATCACGGGCGGATGGTACGCATGATCGGGTTTTGCAGGGAGATCAGGGTTTCGGTGGACTGAATTTCATCGATTGTTTGGATCTTGTTGATAAGTACCTGCTGGAGGGCGTCGATGGATCGGCACATGACTTTAATAAAGATGCTGTAGTGCCCGGTGGTGTAATACGCCTCGGTGACTTCATCCAGCGCGTTTAGTCTCGCCAGGGCGGAAGGATAGTCTTTGGCGCTTTTAAGAATGATGCCAATGAAGCAGCAGACGTCGTAACCCAGATGTTTAGGACTGACGTCAATGCGTGCGCCGGTAATGATCCCCGCCTGCTTCATTTTCTCTACGCGAACGTGAATGGTTCCCGGGCTGACGCCAAACTGTTTCGCCAGTTCGGCGTAGGCGGTACGGGCATTGGCCATTAACGCCTCCAGAATGCCGCGGTCGAGATTGTCGATCTGATAATTTTCCATAGCTTTTTCTTATGAAGATTAATGAATCACTCTATTCTAGCGTTTAATTTTATCGAATCAAAAGTGAAGGTGGCTTTTTGTTGATGAGTTATTGAATGTGATGCCATTTCTGTTGCTTAATCAATATCAACAGGACGCAGGAGTATAAATAATGAAAACCGCTTACATCGCAAAACAACGCCAGATCAGTTTCGTTAAATCCCATTTTTCCCGCCAGCTGGAAGATAAACTTGGGCTAATTGAAGTCCAGGCGCCGATTCTAAGCCGCGTGGGTGACGGGACCCAGGATAACTTGTCTGGATGCGAAAAAGCGGTACAGGTGAAAGTGAAAACACTGCCAGACGCCCAGTTCGAAGTGGTTCATTCACTGGCGAAGTGGAAGCGTCAAACCCTGGGGCAACACGACTTCAGCGCGGGCGAAGGGCTCTACACGCACATGAAAGCCCTTCGCCCCGATGAAGACCGCCTCACCCCAATTCACTCTGTCTATGTTGACCAGTGGGACTGGGAGCGCGTAATGGGTGACGGTGAGCGCCACGTCGGCACGCTGAAATCCACCGTTGAGGCGATCTACGCCGGGATCAAAGCGACCGAAGCAGCCGTAAGCAAAGAGTTTGGTCTGGTACCGTTCCTGCCGGATACGATCCACTTTGTGCACAGCCAGGAATTGCTGGCCCGCTTCCCGGATCTGGATGCCAAAGGCCGTGAACGTGCGATTGCTAAAGAGCTGGGCGCGGTATTTCTGATTGGGATCGGCGGCAAACTGTCTGATGGCAAACGCCACGACGTTCGCGCGCCGGATTATGATGACTGGAGCACTGCGGGTGAGGGCGAGTTTGCCGGGCTGAACGGCGATATTCTGGTCTGGAACCCGGTACTGGAAGACGCATTCGAGCTTTCTTCTATGGGGATCCGCGTGGATGCTGACGCGCTGAAGCGCCAACTGGCGGTCACCGGAGATGAAGATCGTCTCAAGCTCGAGTGGCACCAGGCGCTGCTGCGCGGTGAAATGCCGCAGACGATTGGCGGCGGTATCGGCCAGTCCCGTCTGACCATGCTGTTGCTGCAATTACCCCATATCGGTCAGGTTCAGTGTGGCGTCTGGCCGCAGCAGGTACGTGAAAGCGTCGGCTCTCTTCTGTAATTAACGCTGCCAGCGTCTGAGCAGGCGGCTACGCAGCCCGGTATCAAAGCGCCAGATATGATCGAAGATGCGCATGATGCCGGGTTTTCCATGGGCGGACATCGCCACCGCATGAAAACGGTGCTGATGCACCCGCTGTAATTCCTTCACCTTATTCACCACGTCATCCGGCAGCCGCTGGGCAATAAAATCGGAAATCACCACCGCGTCGGCGTCGTACCAGTCGCCGCCCTGCATACGCTCCACAATGCTGCGAAAGCAGCTGGCCAAATCCGTGCCGCCGCGAAAACGCTGGCTCAGGAAGCGGATTGCCTGCTCGATCCCCTGCTGGTTCGTCAGCTCATAGCCCACGACTTCGCTGGAGAACAGCATGATGAAGCAGCGACGGCGATCGGCGAGCGCCACGCGCATCAGCGCCAGACAGAACGCTTTTGCACACTGTTCGTTAAAACCACCCATCGATCCGGACGTATCCACGCAAACGATGAAGGGCCCGCGCGGCTGTTCATCAAAATCCTGATGAACGACCGGCCGCTGGCTGATTTTCTCTCGCCAGGCTTCGCCGTGCAGCCGGTAGGTGAGGAGCTGTTTTTCTACCAGCCGACGGTAAAACTCATACTCCAGCTCGGTCATCCCCAACGTGCTCAGCTCCGTGGGCAGAAGACGCAAAATATCATCGCTCTGCTGGAGCCCGTCGACCTGCTCCGGTACGGTGGCCGGTTCACGTACCAGGGTGCGGAAGGTTTCCATCGGGGCGTCTTTCTTAGGAACCGACTTTGCTTCCCTTGAGCGTCCCAGCTGTTCTGCAAGCTTCATCAGCTCGGGCTGCTGCGTCAGAAAATCGCCGTATTTGACGATCAGCTGATAGTCCCCGCGCCTGAGCTGGCCTGCGCTCATATCCCAGAGACGCCCAGCGGCGTTTTCATTCTCCACCAGCACCTGTTCTAACTGGCCGCTCAGGGTCATTCGTTCCTGAACTTCACTGAGCAGCTGTTCGCGCTCTTCATCCAGCAGCTGCTGGTTTAGCGTCGTGGCCTGCACCACCAGGCTGAGGCGCCAGCGCTGTAAGAAGAGGGTGTGCAGTGCCGGGGTAAAAGTGGCGTTATCCGTGACCAGCCCCCGGGCCTGGCTGGCAAACGGGGAGTGGACCTTGTCGAGCAACGTCAGGGTTTGCGGAAGCTGAACGATAAACTGCGGCGTGGAGAGCCGCTGGCACTGCTGATAACAGGCCACCTCTTCCGTTAACTCAGGCGGAACTTCGGTCTCCCTGAATCGCTGACGCAAATTTTCGCGCCAGCGCGGAAGATCGTCCGTCATCGCCTTTTTGAGCTTCGGAAATTTTTCAAAGAAGGCTGCCAGCTGCGGTGACGCCAGAAGTGTTATGACCACCTCTTCGATCAACCCCTCCTCGCTGACGGCCAGCATAACGTTAAGCGTGTCCAGGGTTAGCATTGACGCGCCTGTTTGATCTGCGCGCTGACATCCTGCAGGCTGGCTTCGATGCGACCTAACCAGTCGCTATGAATAAAGAGGCATTTTTGCTGTTCGCTAAAGCGGGTGTGCTGCTGGTGCCATTCCGTATCCAGCGCTTCCAGCTGCTGCTTAATCTCTTCCGGTACGCTGTCCGAGGCGGTGCCCGGCAGCGCCAGACGCGATCCCTGCAGGCTGACGTCGCGGATCACCAGATGCTGGCTGCTGTCCACTTCCATATTCAGCGGTTGCGCGAAGCCGATGCCGTTGAGCTTGCCGCGGATCTCTCCCCCCTTATCCAGCCACTGCGCCAGCGCCTCGCGCTCAATCGTAATGTGTACCACCTGCATATCATGCAGCTTGAGCGGCTGCTGGAGCAGCAGCGTGAGCGTTGCGCCGGTCAGATCCGCGGGAAGCTCATAGTGCGGCTTGCGGGCAAACATGCCTCCAAGGCGATTCACTTTCAGCGCGGTTTTATCACTTTGCTGCTGCTGGAGCTGGATGCGCCGCTGGGCAATCGCCCCCAGCTGGTTGAGCATCGCCTGCTGCCCCCAGGCGTGTCCGGTCATCAAAACGTCAAGCTGCTGCTGCATCAGATTCATGCCTTCCGCGTCGTGCCAGAGGCAATCTTTCAGCAGGATCAGATCGATGGGGGCAACGGCATCGCGGCCGCTAAACAGGGCGCTGGCCTGCAGGAGGCGGATCGCTTTTTTCCAGCGACGATCGGAGACATAGGGTGCCGAAGGGAGGAGATCAAGCTGCTGACGCAGCAGATAGATCAGCTCGAATACGGCATCAGGCAGTTTGATTTTGCTGATATCCTGCTGCCACTGGTAATACTCCTCATCCGTCACCTGCAGCGAAGCGGATACCGGGTTTTCACTCTCATCCTGCTGGCTCACCAGCATGGAGCGGAAGTTTGATTTGTCCTGCACTTTGTCCAGCCACAGGCGGATGAGCATACGGTCATACAGCGCTTCCAGACTGCTGTCGGCCTCGGGCAGTTCGTTAGAGGCGGCCACCAGCAGGCGCATCGGGATTTTCTCTTCACTGGCGCCGTTGCGGAACCGACGTTCGTTTATCGCCGTGAGCAGGGTGTTAAGAATGGCCGGTCCCGCTTTCCAGATCTCATCGAGAAAGACAATCTCAGCCTCAGGCAGATACCCCGCCGTCAAACGCTCATAGCGCCCTTCATCTTTCAGCGCCTGAATAGAGAGGGGGCCAAACACTTCTTCCGGGGTGGAAAAGCGGGTCATGAGATATTCGAAGGCGCGGGCATTCTGAAAAGCAAATTTTAGCCTGCGGGCAATCAGGCTTTTGGCAATGCCCGGCGGTCCCAGCAAAAACACGCTTTCACCGCTCAGCGCCGCCAGTAAACAGAGGCGAATGGCGTGGCTACGCTCGAAAAGGCCTTTCTCCAGCGCGCTGCTGAGGCGGGAAATTCTTTCTGCTAATAAATGTGAGTGAGCCATAATAGTTTTGCATCCTTTCGCCGTCGTGGCGGCCAATTGAAGCGAGTATAGACGTTTCAGTCAGGGCTGGTAATAGACTGAAGTGCGGCGCAATTTTCTTTGCGCTACATTAATGCGGTTGCATTTAGGGGTACGATTTTGCAATGAATCGTGCATACTGTGCGCTTTTTGTGGGCCAAGGGACCAGGAACACATTTGTTATTTAAACGAAAAGACTAGTCTATGAGCACTGATAATAAGCAATCATTACCCGCAATAACGCTTGCGGCGATCGGGGTTGTCTACGGTGATATCGGCACCAGCCCGCTTTATACGCTTCGTGAATGTCTGTCCGGCCAGTTTGGCTTTGGTGTTGAACGCGATGCCGTGTTTGGCTTCCTGTCCCTCATTTTCTGGCTGCTGATCCTGGTGGTTTCCGTTAAGTATCTCTCCTTCGTTATGCGTGCTGATAACGCAGGTGAAGGCGGGATCCTGACCCTGATGTCTCTTGCCGGGCGCAATACCTCGGCCAGAATGACCTCAGTGCTGGTCATTATCGGCCTGATTGGCGGCAGTTTCTTCTACGGAGAGGTGGTTATCACGCCCGCTATTTCGGTGCTGTCGGCGATAGAGGGGCTGGAGATTATCGCTCCACAACTCGATTCATGGGTGGTTCCGCTGGCCATTATTGTCCTGACGCTGCTGTTCATGATCCAGAAGCACGGTACCGGGCTGGTGGGCAAACTGTTTGCACCAATTATGCTGGCCTGGTTCCTGATCCTGGCGGCGCTTGGTTTGCGCAGCATTATCGCGAACCCGGAAGTGCTGCAGGCGCTGAACCCCTACTGGGCCGTGCATTTCTTCCTCGAATACAAAGTGGTTTCCTTTGTGGCGCTGGGTGCCGTGGTGCTCTCCATCACCGGTGTGGAAGCGCTGTATGCTGATATGGGTCACTTCGGGAAACTGCCTATCCGCGTGGCATGGTTTATTGTGGTGCTCCCGTCGCTGGTGCTGAACTACTTTGGTCAGGGGGCGCTGCTGCTTAAAAACCCGGAAGCGATCAAGAACCCGTTCTTCCTGCTGGCGCCTGACTGGGCGCTGGTACCGATGCTGATCCTGGCGACGCTGGCGACCGTCATTGCCTCTCAGGCGGTGATTTCCGGCGTGTTTTCTCTGACGCGTCAGGCCGTGCGTCTGGGTTATCTGTCACCGATGCGCATCATCCATACCTCAGAGATGGAGTCGGGTCAGATCTACATCCCGTTCATTAACTGGCTGCTCTATTTCGCAGTGGTCATTGTTATCGTCAGCTTCGAGCACTCCAGTAACCTGGCGGCGGCGTACGGTATTGCGGTAACCGGTACGATGGTGCTGACATCGCTTCTCTCCACCACGGTGGCCTACCGAAACTGGCACTGGAATAAATTCCTCGTGGCGATGATTCTGGTGGGCTTCCTGTGTATTGACGTGCCGCTGTTCTCTGCGAACCTCGACAAGATTGTCTCCGGCGGCTGGCTGCCGCTGACGCTGGGTCTGGTGATGTTCATTGTCATGACCACCTGGAAAAGCGAGCGTTTCCGCCTGCTGCGCCGCATGCACGAGCACGGGAATTCTCTGGAGGCGATGATCGCTTCTCTGGAGAAATCTCCGCCGGTCCGCGTGCCGGGTACCGCGGTATACATGTCTCGCGCGCTGAATGTTATTCCGTTCGCGCTGATGCATAACCTCAAGCACAACAAAGTGCTGCACGAGCGCGTGATCCTGCTGACGCTGCGCACCGAAGATGCGCCGTATGTTCACAATGTGCGTCGCGTGCAAATCGAGCAACTGTCGCCGACCTTCTGGCGCGTGGTGGCAAGCTACGGCTGGCGTGAAACGCCAAACGTGGAAGAGGTGTTCCACCGCTGCGGCCTGGAAGGGCTGAGCTGCCGGATGATGGAGACGTCGTTCTTTATGTCGCACGAGTCGCTGATTATCGGCAAGCGCCCGTGGTATCTGCGCCTGCGCGGCAAGCTATACCTCATCCTGCAGCGTAATGCCCTGCGTGCGCCTGACCAGTTTGAGATCCCGCCTAACCGCGTGATTGAGCTGGGAACGCAGGTCGAGATTTAAGTCTTTGTGCGGCCTGATGCCCTCACCCCGGCCTCTCCCACAGGGAGAGGGCGCAAACATAAAAAACGGTAACCAGGGGGTTACCGTTTTGCATTTACCTCCACGCCATTTCACTTAGCGAAACGTTTCGACGTCGATCACAAATCTGTTACGTCATGATGGTTTTCTGAACATTTCTGGGGCTACACTACTTTTAGCGAAACGTTTCGCTAGTGGAGCAAGAAAATGAAGAAAGGCACTGTACTCAACTCAGAAATCTCATCGGTTATTTCCCGTCTTGGGCATACCGATACGCTGGTGGTTTGCGATGCAGGCTTACCGGTTCCGCGCAGCACAACCCGTATCGATATGGCGTTAACGCAGGGCGTACCTTCGTTTATGCAGGTACTGGACGTGGTGACCGCGGAGATGCAGGTTGAGGCGGTCATTCTCGCGGCGGAAATCAAACAACATAATCCGCAACTCCACGAAACGTTGCTCAGCCACCTTGAGCAGCTGCAACAACACCAGGGAAATACCATAGAAATTCGTTACACAACGCACGAACAATTCAAACAACAAACCGCAGACAGTCAGGCGGTGATTCGCAGCGGGGAGTGTTCCCCGTATGCGAATATCATTCTCTGTGCTGGCGTCACCTTCTGAGGCCATCATGGACGCATTACTGCAACTTAAAGGGATCGATAAGTCGTTCCCGGGCGTAAAAGCCCTCTCCGGCGCGGCGCTGAACGTCTACCCCGGGCGCGTCATGGCGCTGGTGGGCGAAAACGGCGCCGGCAAATCCACCATGATGAAAGTGCTGACCGGTATCTATCAACGCGATGCCGGTTCGCTCCTTTGGTTGGGTAAAGAGACCACCTTCAATGGCCCGAAATCCTCTCAGGAAGCGGGCATCGGTATTATTCACCAGGAGCTGAACCTCATCCCGCAGCTCACCATTGCGGAAAACATCTTCCTCGGCCGCGAGTTTGTTAACCGGTTCGGCAAAATCGACTGGAAAACCATGTATGCCGAAGCGGACAAGCTGCTGGCGAAGCTGAACCTGCGCTTTAAGAGCGACCGTCTGGTCGGCGATCTCTCCATTGGCGATCAGCAGATGGTGGAAATCGCGAAGGTGCTGAGCTTTGAGTCGAAGGTCATCATTATGGATGAACCGACCGACGCCCTGACCGATACCGAAACCGAATCCCTGTTCCGCGTTATCCGCGAGCTGAAATCGCAGGGGCGCGGGATTGTCTATATCTCTCACCGTATGAAAGAGATCTTCGAAATCTGCGATGACGTCACCGTTTTCCGCGACGGGCAGTTTATTGCCGAGCGCGAAGTGGCGACGCTGACCGAAGATACGCTCATCGAAATGATGGTGGGACGTAAGCTGGAAGATCAGTATCCGCATCTGGATAAAGCGCCGGGTGAGATCCGCCTGAAGGTGGACAACCTCTGCGGCCCGGGCGTGAACGACGTGACCTTTACCCTGCGCCAGGGCGAGATCCTGGGCGTAGCGGGCCTGATGGGAGCGGGACGTACCGAACTGATGAAAGTGTTGTACGGCGCACTGCCGCGAACCAGCGGTTATGTCACCCTCGACGGCCATGAAGTGGTCACCCGCTCTCCGCAGGATGGTCTGGCGAACGGCATCGTCTATATCTCCGAAGACCGCAAACGCGACGGCCTGGTGCTGGGGATGTCGGTAAAAGAGAACATGTCCCTGACCGCGCTGCGCTATTTCAGCCACAGCGGTGGCAGCCTGAAGCATAAAGACGAGCAGCAGGCGGTGAGCGATTTTATCCGCCTCTTTAACGTCAAAACCCCGTCGATGGAGCAGGCGATTGGCCTGTTGTCCGGCGGGAATCAGCAGAAAGTGGCGATTGCGCGCGGGCTGATGACGCGTCCGAAAGTGTTGATCCTCGACGAGCCAACCCGCGGCGTAGACGTGGGCGCGAAGAAAGAGATCTATCAGCTGATTAACCAGTTTAAGGCCGACGGTCTGAGCATCATTCTGGTCTCTTCCGAGATGCCAGAAGTATTAGGCATGAGCGATCGCATTATCGTCATGCATGAAGGGCATCTCGGCGGTGAATTCACTCGCGAGCAGGCCACCCAGGAAGTTCTGATGGCTGCCGCTGTGGGCAAGCTTAATCGCGTGAATCAGGAGTAAGAAGATGACTACCCAGGCTGTTTCTGGTCGCCGCTATTTCACAAAGGCGTGGCTGATGGAGCAAAAATCGCTGATTGCCCTGCTGGTGCTGATCGCGATTGTGTCGACCATGAGCCCGAATTTCTTCACCGTTAATAACCTGTTCAATATTCTGCAGCAGACGTCGGTGAACGCCATTATGGCGGTCGGCATGACGCTGGTGATTCTGACCTCAGGTATCGATCTGTCCGTCGGTTCCCTGCTGGCGCTCACCGGCGCGATCGCCGCTTCGATTGTCGGCATTGAAGTCAACGCGCTGGTGGCCGTGGCCGCTGCCCTGGCGGCAGGTGCGGCGATAGGCGCCGTCACCGGCGTGATTGTGGCAAAAGGCCGCGTTCAGGCGTTCATCGCCACGCTGGTGATGATGCTGCTGCTGCGCGGGGTGACCATGGTTTATACCAACGGCAGCCCGGTCAATACCGGCTTTACCGATAACGCCGATCTGTTTGGCTGGTTCGGTATCGGTCGCCCGCTGGGGGTCCCGACCCCGGTATGGATCATGGCTATCGTCTTCCTGGCGGCGTGGTACATGCTGCATCACACTCGTCTGGGCCGTTATATCTATGCGCTGGGTGGTAACGAAGCGGCAACGCGCCTGTCCGGTATCAGCGTTAATAAAGTCAAAATTATCGTTTACTCCCTGTGCGGTCTGCTGGCGTCACTGGCAGGCATTATCGAAGTGGCGCGCCTCTCCTCCGCGCAGCCAACGGCGGGTACGGGGTATGAGCTGGATGCCATTGCGGCAGTGGTTCTGGGCGGTACGAGTCTTGCGGGCGGTAAAGGTCGCATTGTTGGGACATTGATCGGCGCACTGATCCTCGGTTTCCTGAATAATGGTTTGAATTTGTTAGGTGTTTCCTCCTATTACCAGATGATCGTTAAGGCAGTGGTGATTTTGCTGGCGGTACTGGTAGACAACAAAAAACAGTAACTGACGACACTACAGGACATCTTAGATATGAACATGAAAAAACTGGCTACCCTGGTTTCTGCTGTCGCGCTGAGCGCAACCGTAAGTGCTAACGCCATGGCGAAAGACACCATCGCGCTGGTTGTCTCTACCCTGAACAACCCGTTCTTCGTCTCTCTGAAGGATGGCGCGCAGAAAGAAGCGGACAAACTGGGCTACAACCTGGTGGTTCTGGATTCACAGAACAACCCGGCGAAAGAGCTGGCTAACGTTCAGGACTTAACCGTTCGCGGCACCAAAATTCTGCTGATCAACCCAACCGATTCTGATGCCGTAGGCAACGCCGTGAAGATGGCAAACCAGGCGAAGATCCCGGTAATCACCCTGGACCGTCAGGCAACCAAAGGCGAAGTGGTGAGCCATATTGCGTCTGATAACGTGCTGGGCGGCAAAATCGCCGGTGATTACATCGCGAAGAAAGCCGGCGAAGGCGCGAAAGTCATCGAACTGCAGGGGATTGCCGGTACGTCTGCCGCCCGCGAGCGTGGCGAAGGCTTCCAGCAGGCGGTTGCAGCGCATAAATTCAACGTACTGGCGAGCCAGCCGGCAGACTTCGACCGTACTAAGGGTCTGAACGTCATGCAGAACCTGCTGACCGCGCACCCTGACGTGCAGGCAGTATTCGCGCAGAACGACGAAATGGCGCTGGGCGCGCTGCGTGCCCTGCAGACCGCTGGTAAATCTGATGTGATGGTTGTCGGATTTGACGGCACGCCGGATGGTGAAAAAGCAGTAAACGATGGCAAACTGGCTGCGACCATCGCTCAGCTGCCTGAGCAGATTGGCGCCACTGGCGTTGAAACTGCCGACAAAGTGCTGAAGGGCGAAAAAGTTCAGGCCAAATACCCGGTTGACCTGAAGCTGGTCATCAAGCAGTAAAGGCGAATCAGGCCGTCACGGCGGCCTGAGGGACACCAATAAAGAAAAGTGTGGCATACGCCACCGGGTAACACCGGTGGCGCTCTCTGATGGACAATCCAACCATGAAAACCGCAGGTAACCTCGTCGTCCTTGGCAGTATCAATGCCGATCACATTCTTAACCTTGAATCGTTCCCGACACCGGGCGAAACCGTCACGGGTAACCAGTATCAGGTGGCATTTGGCGGTAAAGGTGCAAACCAGGCCGTTGCTGCCGGTCGCAGCGGGGCAAATATTGCGTTTATCGCCTGCACGGGTGATGACGATACCGGCGAGCGCGTACGCAAGCAGCTGGCGAGCGACAATATCGATATCGCACCGGTCAGCGTTGTTGCAGGGGAATCTACCGGCGTGGCGCTGATTTTCGTCAACGCAGAAGGTGAGAATGTCATCGGTATTCATGCTGGCGCTAACGCGGCGCTGACGACGGAACGCGTAGAAGCGCAACGTGCACTCATCGGCGGAGCGGAAGCCCTGCTGATGCAGCTGGAGTCGCCGGTTGAAAGCGTGCTGGCCGCCGCCAAAATTGCGCATGAAAATCATACCACTGTCGTACTTAATCCGGCCCCTGCCCGTGTATTATCTGACGAGCTGCTGGCGCTGGTGGACATCATCACGCCGAACGAAACCGAAGCCGAAAAGCTGACGGGCATTCGCGTTGAAAACGATGATGATGCCGCGCGAGCCGCGCGTGCGCTGCACGACAAAGGCATCGGAACAGTGATCATCACCCTGGGTAGCCGTGGGGTGTGGGCATGCGTCAATGGCGAAGGCCGCCGCGTGCCGGGCTTTAAGGTCAAAGCGATTGATACCATCGCAGCGGGAGACACCTTCAATGGTGCACTGGTGACCGCGCTGCTGGAAGGCATGAGAATGGATGACGCTATCCGCTTCGCACACGCTGCCGCCGCGATTGCGGTGACGCGCAAGGGCGCCCAGCCTTCCGTTCCGTGGCGTAAAGAGATCGATGAATTCTTAAGTCAGCAGGGGTAACGCTTGGCCACAATGAAAGATGTCGCCCGCATGGCGGGCGTTTCTACCTCGACGGTCTCTCACGTTATAAACAACGATCGCTTCGTCAGCGAGGCGATTCGGGAGAAAGTCGAAGCGGCGGTAAAAGATCTCAACTATGCGCCGTCTGCGCTGGCGCGCAGCCTTAAGCTCAACCAGACGCGCACCATCGGTATGCTGATCACCGCGAGTACCAACCCCTTTTATTCAGAACTGGTTCGCGGCGTGGAGCGCAGCTGCTTCGAGCGTGGCTACAGCCTGGTGCTGTGCAATACCGAAGGTGACGAGCAGCGCATGAATCGTAACCTGGAAACGCTGATGCAAAAACGCGTCGACGGGCTACTGCTGCTTTGTACCGAAACGCACCAGCCGTCGAAAGAGATCATCCAGCGCTACCCCTCCATTCCCACGGTGATGATGGACTGGGCACCGTTCGACGGCACCAGCGATCTTATTCAGGATAACTCCCTGCTGGGGGGCGATATGGCCACCCAGTATCTGATCGATAAAGGCTATACCCGCATCGCCTGTATTACCGGCCCGCTGGACAAAACCCCGGCGCGTTTGCGTCTGGAAGGGTATCTCGCCGCAATGGCGCGGGCAGGACTTTCAGTGCCGGAAGGGTACCGTATTACCGGCGATTTTGAGTTTCACGGTGGTTTTGAAGCGATGCAGACGCTGCTGGCGCAGCCGCAGCGTCCGCAGGCTGTTTTTATCGGCAACGATGCCATGGCGTTTGGCGCCTATCAGGCGTTATATCAGGCCGGTTTGCGTGTTCCCCACGATATGGCGGTAATCGGCTACGATGATATCGAGCTGGCCAGCTATATGACGCCGCCGCTCACCACCATTCATCAGCCAAAAGATGAGCTGGGCGAGCTGGCCATCGATGTGTTGATCCACCGAATGGCTCAGCCCACGCTGCAGCAGCAACGCCTGCAGCTTACTCCTGTTCTGATGGAACGGGGTTCGGTTTAGCTTTCGCCTTATGGCGTTCTTTAATCAGGTTACGGCCATCTTTCGGTTTTAACAGCATAAAGACCAGCGCTGAAACGACGGTGAGTGCGCCCATGGTGATAAAGGTATAGTGGAACTGCTCGACGGTGTTTGCGCTGTCGAAACCTTCATAAAACCGCAGTACCGCCGCGCTCACGGCCACACCCAGACTGATGGACAACTGCTGGGTTACTGCCAGCACGCTGTTGCCGCTGCTGGCGTTCTCGTCGGTCAAATCCGCAAGGGTGATGGTGTTCATTGAGGTGAACTGCGTCGACATCGCCATGCCCAGCACAAATAGCGGCAGGATCAGCATCCAGACGGGTAACGCGGCGGACTGCAGCGAGAACTGCGCAATCATCAGACCGATAAAGACCGTCACACCAACCAGCGTCTTGCGATAGCCAAACCAGCGTAGCACCTGCGTCACGGTCGATTTTGCCAGAATCGAGCCCATTGCGGTGGGCGCCATCATGCAGCCGGCAATCAGGGCCGGGTAGCCGAAACCCACCTGCAGCATCAGTGGCATCAGGAACGGTACGCAGCCCGTCCCCAGACGCGAGGCAATGTTTCCCGCGATCCCGACGGAAAAGGTTCGGGTGTTGAAGAGCCCAAGAGAGATTAACGGCGTCGGATGACGGCGCGCGTGACGTATATAAAGAAGGAACAGCAGCACGCCGGCGAGGATAACGGAGAGCGCCATCCACGTCGCGACGATCTTCTCGCCAACCAGCTCCATCCCGCTGGAGAAGAGTACCAGGCTCAGGCCAAACAGGAAAAAGCCACCCATGTCGAAGCTGCGTCTTGGCGTGGTGAAGTTCGGCATATATTTACGGGCATACAGCAGCCCCGCAACGCCAATCGGAATATTAATCAGGAAGATCCAGTGCCAGCTTGCCCAGGTGACAAACACGCCACCGAGTACCGGGCCAAGTATCGGGCCGACCAGTCCCGGCATGGTGACAAAGTTGAGCACGGGAAGCAGTTCGCTTCGAGGGTAGGCTCGTAATAAAGCAAGGCGCGCCACGGGCATCATCATCGCGCCGCCAATGCCCTGTAATACGCGGAAGATAACCAGCTCCGTTAAGGACGAGGAGAGCGCACAGGCCAGCGAACCGAGCGTAAAGAGCGTTACGGCCAGCATGAAAACTCTACGGGTACCGAAGCGGTCGGCCAGCCAGCCGCTAACCGGAATTAACATTGCAACCGTCAGGGTGTAGCTGATGATGGCGGACTGCATCGCCAGCGGGGAGCGGTTAAGGCTTTGCGCAATAGCGGGAAGCGCGGTGTTGAGGATGGTGGCATCCAGTGCCTGCATAAAAAACGCCATGGCTGCAATCCACGGCAATCCGGCCATGCTGCGCGCTTTTTTCTTTGTCATTTATTTACCTGCTGGTGGGTTGGCGCAGCCAGTAATGCCTGGCACGCACTCAGGGCTCGCTGCCCGTCGCTTTCCTGAATGGCATCCACTATCGCCTGATGCAATTCCAGTTTTACCACGTCGTTTTGTGTAATAGAGGTAAAGTAGGTGTGATACACCGAATGAAATAATGAGGCAAACGAGGTGAGGAACGGATTGGCGCTCATCATATAGATATGTTCATGCCAGGCCATATCGACCTCAACCCAGCGTTCGCGGTTGAAGTGTTTTTTCAGGAACACCATCTCTTCCATCAACGCGTTAAGCTGCGCTTTCTGCTCTGCTGTGCCAAGCGTGGCGGCAAGCAGACATGCCTGAGGTTCAAGGCTGCTGCGCATCACCAGAAAGTGATCGACGACCTGATGAAAGTTGTCTTCCGTCATCCACCAGGAGAGCAGCTCCTGATCGAGAAAATTCCAGTTACTCTGTGGCATCACGCGTGTGCCAATACGAGGACGTGGAAGCACCATACCTTTTGCCGTCAGGGTTTTCACCGCTTCGCGCACTGCGGTACGGCTCACCCCAAACTGCTCACCCAGCTCCATTTCACCCGGCAGGATGCTGCCCGGGGCATATTTACCCGCTAAGATCCGCTGAGCCAGCTTTTCTGCCAGCACATACGACAGGTTTTTTTGGGCGGCCAGCTGTTGTGCGCTTAATGGCATCGCTTTTATTCCTTAAAGATTCATGCTGATAATTATGCCACCTCGAATGTGATTGTGGTTGCAGATACATCAAATAGAACAATTTGTAGCTTGATTTCACCTCTGCTGGTGAAAAAAAACACGGATAGAAACTTTTTTTAAATTTCCTCTTGTCACGCCGGAATAACTCCCTATAATGCGCCTCCACTGACACGGAACAACGGCACACACGCCGCCGGGTCAGCAGAGAGTAGCGAAAATAAACGCTTGACTCTGAAGCGGGAAAGCGTAATATGCACACCCCGCGCCGCAGCGAAAACGAAGCGGCACTGCTCTTTAACAATTTA